>JBILTF010000136.1:0-9218 GCA_044371675.1 Flavobacteriales bacterium | reverse complement strand
TCAGTATGTGCAGGTGCAACAACTACCTTGTCAGATGTAACTGCGGGAGGTGTTTGGACATCGTCTAACACGGCCACCGCAACGGTTAACGCATCAACAGGAGTAGTAACAGGCGTAGCAGCAGGTACGACAACAATGACCTACACGGTTACCAACGGTAACGGTTGTACCTCATCCGTATCTACAGCAGTAACTGTGAATCCATTGCCTACTGTAGTAATTACTGCAGATAATCAATTAGTGATTTGCCCAAGCGGTTCAGTGACATTAACTGCTCCTGCAGGGATGACTTACGTGTGGTCTCCGAACGGAGAATTAACTCAAAGTATTACGGTTACTCAAGCTGGACAATATTCCGTTGTTGCAACGAACACTAACGGCTGTTCTAACACATCTAACACATTAGAGGTATTTGTTGAAGACAACATAGCTCCTCAGTTCACATCAACACCAGCAACAATAGCTGTAAACGTCGGTCAAAACTGTGGCGCGATAGTTAATCTTAGCACACCTACTGTAACAGACGATTGTACAGCAGTCGTATCGGTTACAAACGATGCGCCAGCAGTATTTAACGTAGGTGTTACCGTAGTTACTTGGACAGCGACTGACGCAAGTGGAAACACTGCAACAATCATTCAGTTAGTTACTGTAATCGATAACATTAACCCAATAGCTACTGCTCCAGCAGGAGTAACTGCTAATACAGCTGGAAGCTGTGATGTCGCGGTTATTTTATCGGCGCCAGTGAGCTCTGACAATTGTGGTGTAGTTTCAGTAGTTAATGACGCACCTGCATTGTTCCCTGTTGGAAATACCTTGGTAACTTGGATTATAACAGATAACTCTGGAAACTTAGTTACGGTAGGACAGTGGGTTACTGTAGTAGACAATGAACTTCCAACTATTCTAGCTCCTAGTGACGTGAACATATCAATCACTGCAGGTTGTGACATTACTGGGGTGGCTTTAGGTTCGCCTATAGTAAATGACAACTGTGGAATTTGGTCAATCACCAATAACGCCCCAATCACTTATCCTATTGGTACAACAACTGTAACATGGACAATAGTTGATCTTCACGGGAACTCAGCGACTACGACTCAGGATGTTGTTGTGATTGATGCCATTCTTCCAAGCATAGTGGCGCCAAATGATATTACAGTGCCAATTAACCTGGGTTGTGAATTAGTTGGTCAGTTCCTTGGAACGCCAGTATTCGCTGACAACTGTGGAGTAGCATCAGTATCGAATAACGCGCCAGCTGCCTTCCCAGTAGGATTAACAATTGTAACTTGGACAGTAACAGATTTGAGTGGAAACGTTGTAACTGACACTCAGAGCATAAATGTTGTTGACAATGAAAACCCAGTTGCTGTTCTAGTTAGCACTACATTAGTTCTCGATCAAATAGGCGTGACAACCCTTAGTGTTGCGGCGATTGATTTGGGGTCATATGACAACTGCGGTATTGCGAGCATAACACTTGGTCAAACTCAATTTGATTGCTCAGACTTAGGTGCTAATGATGTGACAGTGACGATTACCGATAATAACGGAAACGCTACAGTACAGTCAGTTACCATCTACGTAGTAGGTTCTGATGTTGACACAGATGTTGACGGCATTGATAACTCATGTGATTCTGATGACGACAACGACGGCATTTCAGACACGGATGAGGGCTACTTAGTTGATACAGACGGAGACGGAATCCTGGATTATCTTGATACAGATGATGATAATGATGGGATACCAACGCTGATAGAAACGAATGCAGACTTCGATGGAGACGGAATACCTAATCATCATGATTTAGATAGTGACGACGACGGAGCATCTGACCAATACGAGTGGAATACAGGCGGTCTATTGTCTGACGGGGTTGATTGCGATAACGATGGATGGTATGACTTCATTGATGTAGACAAATGCGGGGCTGTTGTTCCAGAAGCATTTACTCCAAACGGAAACAATATTAACGATTTACTTGTGATCGCAGGTTTAGAGAGATACGATAGTAACAACCTAACCATCGTTAGTAGATACGGAGATGTTGTTTTCGAAAGCAAGAATTATGACAATACTTGGGATGGAACCTCTAAAGATGGGTTGCAGCTTCCAGATGGCACTTACTACTATGTGCTTGAACTAGAAGATGCAATACCTCAATACGGATTCATTTATATTAATCGTGTTAGATAATAATTAAATCAATTAAGTTGATGAAAATAATAAAGGCCACACTAATTCTATTAACGGTAGTTGCAGCATCGGTTGCAACTGCCCAAATAGATCCAAATTACAGGCAGTATAGATTCAATGCTTTGCTATTGAACCCAGCTCATGCAGGCGCTAACGCATATTCTGACGTGTCAACTCTCGCTTCAACCCAATGGGTTGGCATGCCGGGAGCACCGAGAACCGTGACGCTATCGGGGAACTTTTTGCCAATTAGAAATTTTGGAATTGGCTTCTCTGTTATAGCGGACGAAACGGGCCCCATGAAATCGAATATGTCAGCTGTTAACTTAGCTTACCATCTTAAAGTTTCTAAAACCGTCAAGTTTTCTGTTGGAATCAAGGCCTCAATTGGGTCATTGAATGTTCGTCTAAGCGGATTACAGACCACAGATCCGAATGACCCTGATATGAACAACCTAACTACTGGAATTGCTTACAATGCAGGCTTCGGGGCATTATTGCATGGCAAGAATTTTTTCATAGGAGTTTCGCAACCACGTGTAGTAAGCAATACCTTGAACGGAGACTTAACGTACTACGTTGAAACTAAAGGGGGGTTGTTGGCATATGGTGGATTGAATTTAAAGATGGGTGAAACGGTAATGTTTCGCCCAAGCGTAATGTCGAGATTTAGAACGAATGCACCCTCTACGTATGACGTTAATGGGATTTTCACAATTAACAACAAATTGGACATTGGTTTGATTTACCATTCAAACTCAAACTTCCATCTGAATGACGCTGCTGCTGGAGCAATTTTTGGTATTGAGTTGGACAAACGGATGTATCTCGGTTATAGCTATACATACCCTACAAACAAATTGAATATTGTTACCCCGCAATGTCACGAAATAGTTTTAAGACTCAAGCTTAAGTCTATTGGAATTGGAAACGGAACGTCGAATAATACAAGATTTTTTAATTGATCATATTTGCTGATCGTGATTTTGATATGAAAAATTTCATTGCCCTTTTATTCATTTTAGCTGCAAACTTGTATTGTTTTGGTCAGGACAAGATAGCGTTGAATAAAATGTGCTTTAATACTGGATCCGATGAATTTGGCCTTCGAATCATAGACGGAAAATTTTACTTGGTAAGCGCCAGTGTTGATACGATAGAGGGAGGCCCGTACATTGATGAATCGATTGGGAAGCCTTTTTTCGATATGTATACTGTGGATCAATGTAAGCTTGTTCCATCAGAGTTAGTTTCTGAAGAAAAGGGGATTAAATTATTGATGAGTTCAGAATTTCATGACGGCCCAATTTCTTCAGGGAAAAACGGACAAATACTTTTCTTTACATGTAATCAGTATTTCGATAATTATGCGGGAACACTAGGAATTTTCTATTCAACAAAAGGTCCCAGAGGCTGGAGTAAACCGGTTTCACTTCCAATAAATAGCTTCGATTATAATGTCACCCACCCATATTTCTCTGATGCTGAGAACAAATTGTATTTCTGTTCAGACAAACCTGGAGGAAGCGGGGGAATGGACGTTTATTCAATTTCATATAGATTTGATGAATGGTTTGGCATGAAGAATATTGCAGCTGCAAACTCATCTTTGAACGAAACTTTTCCATTCGCAATAGAGAATAAATTGTATTTTACCACAGATAGAAATAAGACTACTAGCGGCTTGGATATCTATTACCTTGAATCAGACTCTCTTTCCCCAAAAGGAATTAGTTTTAATTCGGATAAAGATGATTTAGCAATCTTTTTTGAAAATCCCACACACGGATATTTTTCAAGTAGACGAGAAACACAAGGCTTGAATGACGATGTCTATGAATTTACAATTATCTTAGAAGAGAAAGGGGTTGAAATAGAGCCTGTTCCCGTAGTCCAAGAATTGCCAAAGGAATTGGAGATACTCGATGACAGAAGTATAATAAATGCACAATTGGAACAATTGGCGTCTAGATTGAAATCACTTGACCAATCTCTTACAAGTTCAAACACTAAAGGACTTTCTGTTGATTTCATCATGTTAATGCTAAAGGCGTCTAAGAATATTAGCACAGAAATAAATAATACTTATTCTCTGGGAAAGCCGAAAGTGAACGAAGAGATTTCTCGAATATCTTCTGAAATTACCGCCTTAGAGCAATTAGTCGAGGAGGAGATAAGAAAATTGAATTCAATAGCATCGGAAGTTCCGGTTATTTCGAGCGTCGAAAATACAAATGGAGCGAATTTACTAATTGATAAAACCAAGGTAGAAAATATTTTGTTTGCTACTAACAAATGGGAAATACCAGCGAATCATCAGAAAGAACTTTCCGCTGTTGCCGCGCTTTTGAAAACCAATAATTCTTGGAAAGCAAAAGTATCGGGACATACAGATAATTTAGGAGGAGCAGATTTAAACATGTCTCTTTCGAAGAATAGGGCAGCGGCTGTTAAAAAGTATTTGGTTTCTCAAGGTGTTTCAAGTGGTCGTATTGAAATGGAATACTTTGGACTTACCCGTCCCTTAGCTTCAAACGATTCAGAAGAAGGCCGTTTGCAAAACAGAAGGGTTGAGCTTGAAATTCTATCTAATCTGGAGAGCTACAGCACAATTGTTTGGGAAGAATTGAGTGACGAAGCAGTTAGTTTCAAAGTTCAAATATTAAGTTCTTCCAAGAAAGTAATTAAAGGAGGGCCCGAATTTAATGGGTTGCCACGTGTAGAAGAAATTATTCAAAATAATTCCTACAAATATTTTGCAGGTAAAACATCAAGTCTTGATTTAGCTAAAAAGAATCAAGAAGTTTTAGAAAAAGCAGGATTTAAAGGCGCGTTTATCGTTGCTTTTGAAGGCCTTACCCCGATTACTGTTAAGGACGCTTTGAATAAGCAGAAATAAAGACTCTAACAGACCAACCAAATACCTGTTGGGACTACTCTACCGTTACGCTCTTTGCTAAATTACGTGGTTGATCGACGTTACAACCGCGCATAATAGCGACGTGATAAGAGAACAACTGCAAGGGAATTACAGAAACGATAGGAACTAAACTGTCATCTGTACGAGGAATTTCAATCACGTGATCAGCCATACCTTTCACAGTTTTATCTCCCTCAGTTACGATTGCAATGATTTGTCCTTTGCGTGCTTTTACTTCTTGAATATTACTCACTACCTTTTCATAAGAAGCACCCTCCGTTGCAATAACAATAACAGGCATGTTCTCATCTATAAGAGCAATAGGCCCGTGCTTCATTTCTGCTGCAGGGTATCCTTCAGCATGGATATACGAAATCTCCTTAAGCTTCAAAGCGCCCTCTAGGGCCACCGGGAAGCTATAACCCCTTCCAAGGTATAGAGCGTTTGAACAACGCTGGTAAATAGCCGCTATGGACTCTGTAATGGCATTTGTCTTCAACACTTGCTCAACCTTTAACGAGAGGGACCCTAACTCAGCCATTAAACGAGCGGTTCTTTCATTCGAAATAGCCCCACGCTTTTGAGCAACGCTCAATGCAATTTGAAAAAGAACGACAACTTGAGCTGTGAATGCTTTTGTAGATGCTACTCCTATTTCTGGCCCAGCATGTGTGTATGCACCGCAATGTGTGGCTCTTGAAATAGAACTTCCAACAACGTTACATACACCGAAAATTAACGCTCCGCGTTCTTTCGCTAATTCTATAGCAGCAAGTGTATCCGCTGTTTCTCCAGATTGCGAAATGGCGATAACGATGTCGGTAGGATAGATAATCGGATTTCGATATCTAAATTCACTGGCGTATTCTACTTCAACAGGAATGCGAGCGAAGTCTTCAAATAAATATTCAGCAACCAGCCCAGCGTGCCAAGACGTTCCACACGCAACAATTAAAATTCTTTGTGCTGTTTTCCAACGCTCTTCGTGCTCATCTATTCCGCTCATTTTAATGAGTCCGGTTTTTAAGTTTACACGTCCACGTATGGAGTCTTCAATGCTGCGAGGCTGCTCGTGAATTTCTTTCAACATGAAAGAATCATACCCTCCTTTTTCAATGGCTTCTAGCTTTAACTCTAACGCTTGAATATAAGGGGTTTGACTTTTATTGTCGATGTTAACAATGGTTAAGCCTGTCGTGCGATCTACACGCGCCACCTCTTCATCATTCAAATAAACCACATTTTTGGTGTATTCGATAATTGGCGTTGCGTCACTGGCGATATAGAAATCGTCGTGCTCCCCAATTCCAATGACCAACGGACTGGATTTCTTCGCTACGATAAGTTGATCTGAATTTGATTTGTCTATAACAACGATAGCATAAGCTCCATGTACTTCCGATAACGCAAGCCTCACGGCTTCGAATAGACTAACACCTTCAGCATTACGAACATCTTCAATTAAGTGCACTAAAACCTCTGTGTCCGTATCGCTTAAAAATACATGTCCACGATTGATTAACTCCTGTTTAATGGTCGCGTAATTTTCAATAATCCCGTTATGAATTAAAGCTATGCTCCCATCGCCGCTGCAATGCGGGTGAGCATTTGCATCATTGGGAACACCGTGGGTAGCCCAACGAGTATGTCCGATTCCAATGTTTGAAAGAGGTTTTACAGCGCCTACGACATTTTCTAAGTCTACAACTTTTCCTTTACATTTCTTAACGACGAGTTCGCCATTTTCGATATACGCCATTCCTGCGCTGTCATACCCGCGGTATTCTAATCGGCTAAGCCCTTTAATAACTTTTCCGTAAACAGGCCCATTGCCTAAATACCCGACGATTCCACACATAATTTTTTAGTTTGAATATGTAATAATCAAGCGCAAATTCTCAGCACTATTCTCTGAAAACTCAGGACCGTGCATTATGGTTCTGTTAACAGATACACCAGCTGCGCCCGACACAATGAATAATGGGGCATTTTGTAATTCTCCCGAAATAACTTTTTGAACATATTGGGTAATGTTCAAACGGTATCTCTTGTTTGATTCTTCAACCCCTCCGCCAATGTTTCCGCTGAACTGATCAGGAAGAGCAACCAAATTTCCCTCACTGTTTTGATAGAAAATGAAAATTTGTGAAGTGGGCGCATGCCTTAAATCAGGTTCGTAAGGCACAATTAATTCGGCCTTGTTTACGATTCTGCCCTCGCTCATTTGAAGATCTAACAGGTTTGGAAGTACCAGCTTAGTTTTGATTCCAGCGCCAGCTTGTAAATACATCGCGCTCTGATTGGCAAGGGTGTCTGTTGTAACTAGACCTTGTAATTCAGGCTGAGTAGCATATTGATAAAAATGTTGAAGTCGTGAATACCTGCCACAATCCGAAGTAACCGGGAATTCATAGAAGGTAGTATCCGCAAGACCCCCGTTGTCGAACCGGTAGTAAACGGTTATTTTGCTATTGATGTTTGTGAGGTCCAACGCAACTACACCCATCGGGTATGAACCCGCCTCCACTTTCAAACCTTTGAAATACGTTTGAAAATTTTCGTCAGATTCTAATACCGTTGTATCTGTTGGTTGCAACAACCGGGTTCCCAAACTTGGTTTTAACGGAATACGTAATTGCGGCGCAAGTGAATCTTCGGTGCCGAATAAGAATGTTTTAGGTTTGAATTGAAATGTTTGCGAAGCGTCTGCCAACAAATTTTCGTTCAACACAGGCGCATTGTACGAACTATTGAAGCTTCCTGTTTTAGGCAAGTCGGCGCTTAGTTCTTTCACAGATAAATATCCTTCGCCCAGAGAGCCGTATGAATAACCGGTGTAGGCAACAGAGAAAATAACAGAGTCCACTTCAAACGCTTCTGGAAAACTAGGATTTGCACCGGAAAGAGCGAATTGCGTTGAGAAACTAGCTAATGTGCGGCCAAAGGTGTCATCGGTATACGAGCCCAAAAGGCAAGCCGAAAGTTCATCTGTGGAAAGGGTATCTTCTCGAACGATATAGCTAGTAATAGCAGTCGTGTCAGTTTGATTGGCATACAACACATCTTCTTCAGGAAGAAGGCCATCTGCCTGCAAATCTGTTGGTTTTTTACAAGAACCAAAGAATAGCAAGGTTAGCGCACAAATCAAGAAGAGGACGTTCCTCATGGGTTAGTCGATCAAAATTGGTTTTGCAGCGTGAATTGTATCAAAAAACTCATCGATAGCTCCATGAAAATCCTCGCACTCGTAAGCTTTCAGAACAGGAACACTCAAGTTGTTTACCTCTTCCATAAGCTTTGGATTAATATCTGCCTCGTGAATAACCACGCCGTCTGCATGGGCAAGAGCAACCTTCATTAGGTTAACATAATTCGAAGTTGAAAGATCCCCAAGGTGTTGCTGTCCAATTTGGTCGAATTGAACTTTTTTAGATAGACCCTTGTCTATAGACCCCGCGAAATCGTCTTTGTATAGTGAAACAACTATTTTACTTTCAGCAAAATGAGGGTCTCCTGCGAATACATGCTTCACATAAAGTGGCATTAATGCAGAGAACCAACCGTGGCAATGCACGATATCAGGAGCCCAACCTAATTTTTTAACAGTTTCAAGTACTCCCTTCGAAAAGAAAATCATACGCTCACCGTTATCTGAGAATGGTTTGCCCGCTTCGTCATGCAAATAGGCTTTGCGATGAAAGAACTCTTCATTGTCTATGAAGTACACTTGCAAACGAATTTGAGGAATACTAGCAACCTTAATGATTAAAGGGTGATCGGTGTCATCGACAATCAAATTCATTCCAGAAAGGCGAATAACTTCATGTAGTTGATGTCTGCGTTCGTTAATCTTTCCAAACCGCGGCATAAAGATGCGAGTCTCTTTGCCTCTTTCGTGCATGGCTTGAGGGATTTGACGAACTTGATTCGCTAATGTAGATTCCGGAGTGAATGGAAAAATTTCTTGACTTACAAAAAGAACTTTTGTTTTTTGCATAGAGATGTTTAGGTTTGCCTGAATTCAGTTTGCAAAGATATTATAAATCTTTTTTGAATTTTGCAACTTTTTGGCCTTAAAATACTGAAATGAAGG
>JBILTF010000135.1:0-2609 GCA_044371675.1 Flavobacteriales bacterium | reverse complement strand
AATAGAAAAATTGCAACGACCTACTTCATTTCGGGTAGGAAGATGACCACAGTGGCAATTGTTGGGGTATTACTTGGTATTTCCATCTTTATTTTCATGAATTCGTTGAGTGCCGGTTTTGATCGTTCATCGAGTGAATCGTTTTTCAAGACCACGGCGCACATACGGATTTACAAAGACGATTTGCTGAGTACGCCGCTTCAACCAGAAAATGAAAATTCGGTTTTAATTGTAAATCCAAAGGTGGTTCCAACCAAGAACACCATTGAGAATCCGAATGAAATCTTAGACTTGGTTCGACAAAACGAAGACGTCGTTCTTGCTTTTCCGCAAGTAAATACACCCGTATTTTATAACAACGGTGAATCTCAGATTGCGGGAACGACCATTGGATTTCCGCCAATGGAAGGAAATCAGATGTACAAGATTGAGACATTCATGGTCCAAGGATCCATTCAAAACCTGGAATTGAACAGAACTGGAATTCTAATTGGAAGCGGCATTGCCGAGAGAATGAATTTGAATACTGGTGACAATATGAGTATCACTTCTTCCAAGGGAGTAAACTTGAATTTAACCGTAGTTGGAATTTTTCAAACGAATAACTCGAAGGAGGACAAGACCAAGTCATATGTGAATGTGGCTGTTGCACAGCAATTACTCCGGGAAGGAAATACGTATATCACAGACATTAACGTAAACGTCAGAGATCCGAATCAAGCCCCTAATATAGCGGCCGACTTATCAAAGCTAACTGGCTACAAAGCAGAAGATTGGATAGCAGCCAACGCTTCGTATATGGCGGCTTCACGAATGAGGAAGATTGTAATTACTTTCATTTCGTTCACACTCTTGATTGTTTCGTGCTTCGGGATTTACAACATCTTGAACATGACTGTCTCTCAAAAGATTAATGACATTGCTATTTTGAAAGCTATCGGTTTCAATGGCAAAGATGTTGTCCGGATATTTGTTTATCAGGCCCTAACCATTGGAATGATTGGGGTTGTGCTAGGAGTAGGGTTTGCCATGCTCTTGATAAGCATACTGAGTCATGTATACATTGGCGGCGACATTGGGAATTTCCCTATTCGATTTGAACCTTTTGTTTTCTTGAAGGGGATAGCAATAGGTTTCGTTATCACATTTTTAGCAGGATATGTCCCTGCCCGAAAAGCAGCCAAAGTTGATCCTGTAAGCATATTCCGAAAATAATGATACTGGAAGTAAAGAACATACAGAAGTTTTTCCACGATCCGGTGGAGTTCAAAGTGCTGAACGATATTTCTTTTGGGGTGAAAAAAGGTGAGTTTCTGACTCTTGTTGGAAAGTCCGGGTGTGGAAAATCGACGCTATTGTATGTCCTTTCGACTATGGATACCGATTACAAAGGCGAGTTAATCATTGATGGTGAACATGTAAGTTCTTACGGTCAGGATAGATTAGCCGCTATTCGAAATGAAAAGATTGGTTTCATTTTCCAATTTCACTATTTGCTTGCCGATTTTACCTGTTTAAACAACATTATGATTCCGGCTTTGAAATTGGGGAAATTATCGAAAGAGGAAATTGAATACAAGGCTATGGAAAAATTGCGCATGTTGGACATGACAGATCAAGCGCTTAAACCAGCCTCAAAACTTTCGGGTGGACAGCAGCAGCGAATAGCTATTGCGAGGGCACTCATTAATGACCCTTTGATCATTATGGGAGATGAGCCGACCGGGAATTTAGACAGTAAGAATACCCAGGTGGTGTTCGAGATTCTTCAGGAATTGGCGCATGAGAAAGGACAGACGATTATTGCGGTAACACACGACAATGATTTTGCAAAAGCAAGTGACCGAACGATTACGATGTCTGACGGCCAGATAATCTAAAAGTGGTTCGATAATTGAAAAGATCATGAAATGAGATCTATTTTCACCTTAATTTCTTTCGTTTCACTCAATTTTATCGGTTTTTCACAAGGTTTTAACGAAAATCACGTTAAAATCGAGCAAGATTCATTGATATTTTCAGATACGCTTTGGCTGAAAACGATTTCAAATGAGCGAACGAAGAATTTTCTGTTGGTTACGGAGAATCCGTATTTATGGGAGAACACACCAAGACAGAATTGCTACAAAACGTTTTATTTCAAAGTTGGATATGATAACTTGGAAATCTCAAGGGCGTTTACCGGAGATCCTCATTACATAGATAAATATCCAAGAGGGGTTTTGCTGGCTGGAACGGTTTATTCGTATTGCGTCCGGTTTCATTTTCAAGATCGTTATGGGCCTTATAACAAGACGTTGGGATTTGAATTTAGTAATGGGGAGTTTGCGTATTTAACCTTTAAGGGAAATGTTAATTGATTTTAAGAAAGGGTAAGAGAAGTTAAGAGAGGGTAAGAGAAGTTAAGGAAAGGGAAGATTATTATTTCTTATCCGAACCTTAACATTACTTTACATAATGTAAATTATGTGTCTTGCCCGCAGTTTGAAATCTGATTATCAAGTCATTAAAAAACTTGGATTCCTCCGAGTCTTTCAAAAATCCTAGCAAAGCCTACTTTTTAATGTTCTTCGCCTGTGCTTTCATATTCTTGTGAATCTTTCTTACAG
>JBILTF010000017.1:0-31565 GCA_044371675.1 Flavobacteriales bacterium | reverse complement strand
AGTATGAAACCAACCCATGATCTTTTTGATCTGGTTCGCTCCTTAACCAAGAGTGAAAAACGTTTTTTTAAGTTACAAAGCTCGTTGCAAGCGGGCGAGAAGAACTACGTTCGTCTCTTTGATTTACTTGAGAAAATGGACCATTACGACGAAGATTTTGTAAAAGAATCGTTCAAAGGAGAGCTTTTTCTAAAACATCTTCCATCAGAAAAAAATCACTTATTCAAACTTATCCTGAAGGCTCTGCGCTCCTACCACGGCGAGAGCACTGTTCGAAGTGTTTTGAAGCAAGCGTTAAAGAATGTCGACATTCTTCACAAAAAAGGACTTTTCGAAGAATGTAAGAAAGAACTGAAGCGAGCGAAGAAATTAGCCACGGCCTACGAATTTTTTTATTATCTATTTGAAATTATATCATGGCAAAAGAACCTTCTGGAGGAGGATTATGAGAACGGTGAGTTCGTTCAGTCTTTCGATGAAATTGCTGAAGAGGAATCCCAGATATTATTGAAACTGCAAAACCTTGCTCAGTATCAAGTCATATATGGAAAGATTAATGCAATCTTTCGTTCAGGAGGATTCACTCCTTCAAAGATTCACGAAGAAATGCTTAATGAAATTTTAGGTTCGAAGCTCCTGGAAGACCCTGCGTTGGTAACGTCCATCCGCTCAAAATGCCTTAGACTTTATTCATTAGGTTTTTGCGCTATAGCAGAGAGCAACATAGAAAAAGCTGCAGAATATTTTACAGAGGTTGTTGTTGTTTTCGATGAAAATGAATGGCTTAGAGACGACAAGGGTAAGAGATATTTAAGATCTCTTGGACAATTGTTGACGTGTCGCGTTTTGCTCAATGATAGGGCAGGAGCAACAGAAATTTATAAGAGGTTAGAGTCTTTGGAAGACAAGGAACAGTTCCAAGATCCAGACTTAGTTGCTTTTCGTTTCCGCATTTTGAAGCAAATTCAAGTGGAAATGGCACTTATGTTCGATCAAAAAATTCAGTCAGACGAATTGTTTACGTCTATTCAACAGACGAAGAATGTACTAAGCAAAGAGTTTGAAATGATGATTCATTACAGATTGGCTCTTTATGAATTCTCTTGTGGATTACATCAGCGCGCATTAAAGCATGTGAATGAAATCATCAATAATTCCGATAAAGAACTACGTCAGGATATTTACGGACACGTTCGTGTCCTCAACATTCTTATTCACTTGTGTCTGGGAAATACAGACTTGGTTGAATACGCATTGAAAAGTACCATTCGCTTTTATACCCAGCGTGAACGAAATCACGACGCTGATATTCACTTTCTGAAAACGCTTAGGACATACAACAAACTTTCTCCGTTCAAAAAAAACACATTCTTTAAAGAAGGGAAAATTATTTCTGAATTCCCATCCGTTAAAAACATGGAAGACCGTTTCCTGGAATTGGTCATTAAAAAAGGGATGATTTAATCATCCCTTTTTTCTTTAATTAGGGCGAATAATTATTCGCCCGTAAAGTTTATTTCGCCATTTCTTTCTGAAGAACTTCCTTAAATTTCAATTCTTCTTCATACGCCATCTCCTCATCTACTAAGATTCTACCACTATGCTCATCTGTGATGATACGCTTGCGCAAACGAACGTCCATTTGCACTTGAGCAGGAATTTGAATGAATGAACCAGCAGAGGCATCGCGCTCAATTGGAACCACTGCCAGACCGTTTTGGGTAGACTTACGCATACGAACATATCGCTCTAACAAATGGAGGTCGATGTGCTTCTTTGCCTCATCACTGCGCTTTGAAAGGATGTCTTCTTCCTTTTGAGTTTCACTCATAAGAATTGTTAACTCCGTTTCTTTCAAATTTAAATCGTTGGCACGCTCAGCCAATTTAGACGATGCGTTATCAATTTCTGCCTGCTTGGTTAATTTCAATGTATCAGCTGTACGAATATGCTTCGACTGCAATTCAATTTCCAACTCCTGAAATTCAATTTCTTTGTTTAAAGAATCAAATTCACGGTTGTTTTTAACTTTATTCAACTGCTCCTTGTATTTTACAATCAAGGCTTCAGCCTCTTTGATGGAAGACTTACAAGAAATAATACTTTCCTCAGCACCTTTGAACTCACCTTTCAAACGCTCCATGCGAGCTTCCAATCCCGAAACATCATCCTTTAAATCTTGAACTTCGAATGGTAATTCTCCACGTGTAGCGCGAATCTTGTCAATGCGCGAGTCAATTAACTGAAGAGCAAATAAGTGTCTCAATTTAGATTCAACAGAGATACCCTTTTTGGCATCTTCGCTGTTGGACTTGTTCATTTGATTAATTGAAATCATAGTTTCTGTATCGTTTGTTTGGTTTTTCTCGTTTTTTTCTGGTTTTGCAATAGGAACAAAAATAGCTTGCTTCGGATCCATTTCTGATGCAACGTGAATTGGATTGGCTACTCGTTTTTCAACTAGGGCAGGGGCAATGCCTATTTTAAATGTTCTTGGTTTTCCATCAATTGGACCTTCAGCAATTACTTCCTTGCGAATCTTAGCATCACGCTTAGCCTTCGCAAGGGTCGCTGCTTCAGAAAGAACAACTTCTTCTTCCGGAGCTTTTATTACTTGGATTTTTACAGAGCCTTTGACAGCCGGTTTATCTGCTTTCGCTGTTTTACCCTTCTTTTCAGGCTTTGCAGGCAACTTTCCAGCTTTGGTTTTTTCAACCACAACAGGCAAAGCTTTCTTAGATGGAGCAGGCTTTGGAGCCGGCGCAGCTTTCTTAGCAGGAGCGACAGCCTTTTTGGGTTCAACTTTCTTAGCTGGAACAGCCTTCTTTGCGACTACTTTGGATATCGGAGCTGGAGTTTGTTTCTTCGCAGGAACAACAGCTTTCTTTGTTTCAACTTTTTTAGCAGGAATAGCTTTTTTAACTATTGATTTTACTGCCTTCTTCACTTCTTGCACTTTCTTCTTTATCACTACTTTCACAACTTTTTTTGAACTTTTCACTTCCTTCTTCACTGATTTTGAAACAGACTTAACGACTTTTTTGGCCGCAGGTTTTGCAACCTTCTTCGCAACTGGTTTAACCGCTTTCTTTGCGACAGGCTTAACAACCTTTTTCGCAACTGGTTTAACAACCTTCTTCGCAACTGGTTTAACCGCTTTCTTTGCGACAGGCTTAACAACCTTCTTCGCAGCTGGTTTAACAACCTTCTTCGCAACTGGTTTAACAACTTTCTTTGCGACAGGCTTTACAACTTTCTTCGCAATAGGTTTAGAAGCCGGTTTAACAGCTTTCTTTTCTACTTTTTTCACAACAGGTTTCTTTACCGCTTTCTCTTTTCCCTTCGACACAACTGTTTTAGCCGCTTTTTTAGCAGCAACCTTGGGCTTAGCAGGTGCTTTCGCTTTTGGTTTTATTACTTTTTTTGCCATAATGTCAGTAATAGAGAACGGGGTTCGTTATTACACCCGTTTTGTGGACGGCGAATGTACGAAATTTTTCAGTGATTTTAGCATGAATCAACTCAATTGTAAACTGTTCACTTTCAAAATGTCCAATATCAATAAACGACAACCTGTTTTCAGCGTCGAAGAACTCATGATATTTCACATCAGCTGTTACAAATGCATCAGCTCCTTCAGCTTTTGCCGCTCCCAATAGAAATTGACCACTTCCACCGCAAACCGCTATTTTCTGAATCATTGGCTGCCTTGTCTTTGTGTACTTAATACTATGATTATTAAACACTTCTTTTAGTTTACTTAAACAATCTATTAAGCTAATTGGAGTCTCTAATTCTCCTATAGCCCCGCTTCCAAATTGATGAATTGGGTTCTGAAGGTTTTGCCAATTGTGTGCAATTTCTTCATACGGATGTGATTCGAAAAGTGCGCGCTGAACTTCCGCTTTTTTCCAACTCGGCAAAATAACTTCAAACCGAATCTCTTCCTTTTCGTATCTATCCCCAAGATTTCCTTCAAACGGTTGAGCCCCTTCTTCAGGTTTGAAGCTTCCATTTCCAACTACAGAAAAACCACATTCACTGTAATTGCCCAACGAGCCTGCACCTGCTTCGAACAAGGCAGTCCTCACTTTTTCAAAATGATCGCTCGGAATAAATACAGTCAATTGCAGCAAATGTCCGCTTAGCGGGACAAGCGGACGAACATTCTTTAGTCCAAGTCGTCTCGCGATTTCACCATTTACACCTTCAATGGTATTATCTAGGTTGGTGTGAATCGCATACAACGCAACGTTGTTTTGAATGGCTTTAATAATTGTGCGCTGCACATAATCGTCGCCAGTAAAGCGTTTCAAACCTTTGAAAACAATGGGGTGGTGAGAAACTATGAGGTTGCAATTCTTCGCAATAGCCTCTTCAACAACATCCTCTGTGCAATCGAGACTCACTAAAATATTCGTAATCTCGTTTTGTTTGTTTCCTACCAACAATCCGGAATTGTCGTAAGACTCTTGCAAAATAGGCGGAGCCCATTGCTCTAAATAGGAAATGACTTCTTCAATACGCATTTTTAATCTAACTTGCAGCCAAGTTACACCGATGCGTTTATTCAGAGCAACTCTTTGGCCTTTTTCTTTTCTATTGGGAAGCATTTTGTACTTCCGTCATTTTTTATTTTCTGTTGGAATTTTAAGTTCGAAAAAAGCTGTAGTTCCTTCCATTGTAATTGGCAATTTGAAAATAGGAGGAACCGGGAAAACACCTTTCGCTATTTGGTTGATTGAAAAATTAGACGGTTCGAAAACCGGATTTATCTCTCGCGGATATGGCCGGATAACCAAGGGATTTCAATTTATAACTTCAGATTCCAATGTTTCAGAAATTGGGGATGAACCCGCAGTGGTTCGAAATCATTTCCAATCCTTAATAGGCGCCGTTTCCGAAAATAGACTATCAGGAATCTACAAGTTGAAGCAATCCTTTCCGCAAATTCAGCAAGTTGTTTTAGACGATGCCTTTCAACATAGAAAATTGCATCCTGATTTTTCAATTTTACTTTCGGCATACAACGACTTGTTTGTGAATGATCAATTATTTCCTGTGGGTGGTTTGCGCGACCTGAAAAAAAGAGCACATTCAGCAAACGCAATTGTTGTTACCAAATGTCCTGAAGATCTTTCAGAAGAAGATCGAAATCGAATTAAGCTTGAATTGAATTTGAATGACAATCAAGTTTTAGCTTTTACCACTATTGAATACGACACGCCAGAACCCGCATTCAGTCAGATGAACCCGTGGAACAGCAATATGCGCAGCGTATGTTTTGCTGGACTCGCCAATCCAATTCCATTCTTTATGGAAGGAAGAAATAGGAGCGTAGCTACCATAGAAATGGCATTGCGCGATCATCATGAATACACGGCTCAAGATGTGTCGCGCATTCGACAAGAATGGATTAACTTTGGAGAGGAAAATACGGTTCTGCTAACCACTGAAAAAGATGTGGTGAAATGCAAGAACATCAAGGAGTTCGAAGATCTTCCTTTGTATTTTATTCGAATGAAAATAAGATTTATAGCAGGTGAAACAGCGTTACTAAATGCTGTAAATGAAGTAAAGAAATAAATGGAACAAGCTGTATACGATCAATACGAATTGGTAGTTGGACTGGAAGTCCACATGCAACTAAAAACTGCGTCTAAGGCATATGCTTCAGATGCAAATCTTTTCGGCGCTTTGCCAAACACCTTGGTTTCCCCAATCACATTGGGTCACCCAGGCACTTTGCCTAAAGTAAACACGCAGTCGGTTGACTTCGCCATTAAGTTGGCGCTTGCTTCTGACATGAAAATCAACACTCCCGTATTCTTCGCGCGCAAGAATTATTTCTACGCCGATTTACCAAAGGGATATCAAATTACACAAGATAAAACTCCCATCTGCACAGGTGGAGAAATAATCATTCGTGAAGACGATGGTTCAGAAAAGCGCATTGGAATCACGCGTGCGCACTTGGAAGAAGATGCTGGAAAGAGCATGCACGACCAAGACCCATTCGATACCCTTGTCGATTTGAATCGTGCCGGTGTTCCTTTGATTGAAGTTGTTTCCGAGCCAGATATGCGCACTTCTCGCGAAGCGTATTTGTATCTGACTGAAGTGAGAAAGCTTGTTCGCTATTTAGATATTTGCGACGGTAACATGGAAGAGGGCTCGCTTCGTTGCGATGCGAATATTTCTGTTCGAAAGAAAGGCGCTCCTGAGTTCGGAACGCGTTGCGAGGTGAAGAACATGAACTCCATTCGCAATGTTCAACGCGCGATCGAACACGAAATGACGCGTCAAATCGATATCATTGAAGCAGGTGGAACAATCAATCAAGAAACTCGCAGCTTCAACGCTGCAGATGGAACCACTTCATTGCTTCGAAGCAAAGAAGATGCGCAAGATTACCGATATTTCCCAGAACCCGATCTTCCGCCAGTGGTCATTACAGATGATCACATCCATCGCATTCAAGCGACCATGCCGCCGCTTCCAAAAGAGTTGCTGCATAAGTATTTGAAAGAATTCAATCTTTCGGAATACGATGCGAATGTTTTGACGAGTGAAAAAGAAACTGCGCTTTATTACGAGCGCATCATATCTAAAACGAAAAATTACAAAGCAGCTTGCAACTGGTTAATGGGTCCGGTAAAAGGATATTTGAAAGAGCAAGCTTTAGAAATAGAACAGAGCCCGTTCACTCCCGAGCAACTCGCAAGCATCATTAACCTTGTCGATTCAGGAAAGGTCTCAAGTTCAACCGCTGCTGAAAAAATTCTTCCAGCGTTGGCGAATCATTCTTCCAAAATGGCTGAAGACGTGGCTGCTGAATTGAACTTGATTCAAGATGCCGACGACGATAGTATTAAGCAAATTGCACAAGAGATTTTGGCAGCATGGCCAGATAAGGTTGCCGCTTACAAAGCAGGAAATAAAGGAATGCTCGGATTGTTCATGGGTGAACTCATGAAAAAGAGTGGGGGAAAGGCCAATCCGAAAACAGCATCTGGACTTATTCAACAATTATTAGATCAATGAGAAATCTTGTAATCATAATCGCTGCTGCAATTTCTTTCGCGTCATGCGGAAATTCAAATTCCATTTCAGGAGTCATTACGGGTGCTGAAGGAAAAACGATTTATTTGGAATCGCTTTCAGACAGCAGAGTTCTTCCCATAGATAGCACCGTTGTAGGTTCAGATGGAAGTTTCAGTTTGAAGTCTCACGACAATCTTCCTTTAGACTTTTATCGTATCTATTTCAAGGAAGGAAATTTCCTTCAACTCATTACAGACAGTTCCGAACATGTTGAAATTACTGCGGAATTCGCGAATTTAAATAACGCGAAAGTGGTAGGTTCAGAGCAAACCAATGAGTACATGGACTTGGTGAAGAAGTGGGAACCCATGATGGAAAAACTTGCGGAGGCACAGGCTCAAATTGATCGTCCTTCGACAGACCCTTCGTTAGACAGCACACAATGGATCGCCAAGTGGGAAGGTCAATCAGCTGCGGCACAGAAAGAAGCCAATGCATTTATCAAAGGTTGGTTGGAAAAACATTCAGCAAGTTTATTGGCGATTTCAATTGTGCAGAATCTTGATCCTCGATTCGATTTCAATTGGTATCAGCGTGTTTTAAACGACACAAAACCCACTTGCGGAAAGCTTCCAGCTTATAAGACTTTGGAAAAATTAGTCGGACAAATTAAAAACGCAAGCAGTTCAAGTGCTGGATCCAATTCCAATATTGCAGTTGGAAAAATGGCGCCTGAAATCAAGCTTCCAAATATATCCGGACAAACAAAAGCATTAAGTAGTTTGCGTGGAAAGATTGTTCTGCTTGACTTCTGGGCATCGTGGTGCGGACCATGCAGAAAGGAAAATCCAAATGTGGTTTCAGTTTATAACAGATATGCCTCAAAAGGATTCGATGTGTTCTCCGTTTCATTGGATGAAAACAAATCGGCTTGGGAAGCCGCTATTAAAAAAGACGGATTGGTCTGGAACAATCATGTTTCAGATTTAGGCGGATGGAAATCGGCCGTTGTTCCAACATATGAAATTGAGAGCATTCCATTTCCAGTTTTAATTGATAAGGAAGGAAAGATTGTAGCCATGGGCGAATCGCTTCGCGGTGAAGGTTTGGAAAGTGAACTTAAAAAATTAGGACTATAACTGTAACTAAAATGATCTCTAATCGTCGTAGTAATAAATTCAATATGAAAAAAATAGCATTAGCACTTGTCGCGTTAGGAATGAGCGTTGTCTCTTTCGCGCAATCAAAGCCATACTTCCAACAAGATGTAAAATTCAAGATCGAAGTGAAACTCGACGATGAGCGCAACATGCTATACGGTGACGAAGAATTGGTTTACACCAACAACAGTCCGAATGCATTGAATGAAATTTACATGCACATTTGGCCAAATGCCTACAAGAACAGAAAAACGGCATTGGCTAAACAATTAGCTCGTACCCGCAATTTCGTTTTGTTTACGACATTGGCTGAAAACAAAGGATACATCGACTCATTGGATTTCAAAATAAACGGAGTGAAAACTACTTGGGAGTATGATGGCGAAAACATCGATATCTGCAAGTTGTTATTGGCTTCTCCGCTTCAACCGGGTCAGAGCATAACCATCACAACTCCTTTCCGTGTAAAGATTCCAAGTGGAAGTATTTCTCGTTTGGGACACATTGGGCAGAGCTTCCAAATTACACAATGGTATCCTAAGCCAGCGGTTTATGATAGAAACGGATGGCACCAAATGCCTTACTTAACGCAAGGAGAATTCTACAGTGAGTTCGGTTCATATGATGTAAGCATTACGCTTCCAAAGAATTACATCTTGGGCGCAACCGGAGATTGTCAGACTCCTTCAGAAGTTGAATTCATGAATGAACAAGCTTCAATGGGAATAGAAAAGTCTGCAAAAGCATCGTTAGATTCGAACTCCCTTGATGCTGATTTAAATGCTTTTCCGGAATCTTCAAAAGAATGGAAAACGGTTCGTTACACTCAATCACGCGTGCACGACTTCGGATGGTTTGCAGACAAGCGTTGGATTGTTTTAAAAGGAAATGTAGAAACCCCTGCAAACAAAAATCAAGTTACGACTTGGGCGTTATTCACTCCAGAGAGCGCGAAGTTGTGGAGCAAGTCTTCAGCGTATTTACATGATGCGATTTATTATTATTCTTTGTGGAATGGTGACTATCCATACAATCAAGTTACCGCAGTAGACGGAACCATTAGCGCAGGTGGAGGAATGGAATATCCAAACGTAACCGTTATTGGTTCTGCTGGAAATGACCGCATGCTTGAAACAGTTATCATGCACGAAGTAGGTCACAACTGGTTCTACGGAATATTGGGAAGTAACGAGCGTGATAACGCCTGGATGGATGAAGGCTTGAACTCGTTCAACGAAGATCGTTACATGGACACGAAATATCCAGATGCGTCACTAGGCGCTGCCATTGGAATTGGTGGATTAGATAAGACTTTAGGATTATCAGATTTCTCACAACGTTCATTGAGCGAGTTATCTTATTTAATCTCGGCTTCTCAAAACCTCGATCAACCTTTGCAATGTCATTCAGACAGCTTCACCGAAATCAACTACGGTGGAATCGTATACAAGAAGACAGCATTGTTGTTCTATTATTTGAAAGGGTATTTGGGCGAACCGTTATTCGATCAGTGCATGCACAATTATTTCGAGAAATGGAAATTCAAACACCCACAACCGGAAGACATTCAAAGTGTCTTTGAAGAGACTGCAAATCAGAAACTCGATTGGTTCTTCAGTGAATTAATTAAGACGACTGAGAAAATCGATTTCAGTATTACTAAAATTAAGCAAAATACTGCTGAGCCTGGGACTGTCTTGGTGAAAGTAAAGAACACCGGCTATGCAACAGGCGGAGTGTCCATTGGAACAGAAGACAGCAAGACACCTATTTGGACTAAAGAAGCAATTGCTCCTGGAAAGTCTATTTGGATAACAGCACCAAACTCGACATCTTATTCAATCGATCCAGAAGGAGTAATCCCAGAAGTGAACAGAGAGAACAACACCATGAGAAGTTCTGGTCTATTCAAGAAAATAGAGCCTGTTAAGATGAAATTTTTCTCAAGCATCGACAATCCGAAGCAAACAGAATTATTCTACCTTCCTATGTATGCATATAACGTTCACGACGGAAGCATGATAGGGGTGAACCTTCACAACAAACAAATCCTTCGTAAGAATTTCGAATGGAATGTTTCTCCACTCTATAGTTTCAAGAGAAAAGCGGTAAACGGATTCGCAAGCGTCGCCTACCACAAATTAAATTTCACTGCAGGAACTAAAGTTCAACGTTTTGGTATGGATGATTATTCAACAGAATTAAGTAGTTCATATGACAACTATATGCTCTTGAAACCATACGTAGCATATACCTTCCGCAACAAACCTTCGAATTTCAATAAGGGTACAGTTATCAATGTTGCTTTGGCTTATCAATTTCAGTGGATGAGAAATACGTTTAACATCAATTCAATTGATGAAAGCTTGATCTCTGATTACAGCCGCGAATTCATTCAATTCGACGCCAATTGGACTCAGAAGATTGGTCCCCGTCAAACACTGAATGTAAATGGACGTGTCCTTCAGCAAGCTTCTTATGCTCGTGAAGCTTCTACTCAAATTGGAACATTGCTTAGTGCAGGCGGAGAGTATCGTTTCAAATATTCATTAGCCAAAGATCGTCATGTATATGTGAAGGCCTTTGCCGGATATCAAGCAAACAACGATGCGTTATATGAATTAGGAAACGGTGCCTTCGGTTTATCTGGAGTTTCTGGAACGTACGATTACGCTTTCGACAATCTCTATTTCGGAAGAGGAGCAAACTCAGGATTTGCGGCTGAACAAGTTGCAAATGGAATGGGTAACCTTGGTGTGAACCTTCGCAATGTCGGAGCAACAAAAAGACTTCTTTCAACCACAGTTGGAATTCAACTTCCAATCGAAAAATTCAACATCTCGTTGCAAGGAACAATCTTAGATGCATGGAGCCCCGCTTGTCCAAGCTACAATGCTGAAGGCGTTTATTGGAACACCTCTGCTGTGATTGATATTATTCCGAATGTATGGAGTGTAACACTTCCAATTTACGGAAATAGCAAAGTTCAAGACGCAATGTTACCTGGCTATTTCAACGGTGTTATGATGAACATTAATCTTGTTGGATTAGAGCCGTTTGCACTTATCAGAAGCATCGCAGGAAAATAAGATGAAGAACAAAGTATATTTCGCTTCCGACTTTCACCTCGGCGCTCCCAACTTTGAGGAGAGCCTTGTTCGTGAAAAGAAAGTCGTGCAATGGCTTGAAGAGGCTAGGGCAGACGCAAGCGAAATATTCTTGGTTGGAGATGTATTCGATTTTTGGTTTGAATACAAAAGAGCCGTGCCACGCGGATTCACGCGCTTGCTAGGAAAAATTTCCGAAATAACAGACAGCGGAATCCCCGTGCATTGGTTCATCGGAAATCACGACATGTGGATCTTCGATTACCTTCCACAAGAGTGTGGAATCACACTCCATCGCGCTCCCATTGTGCGTGAGTGGAACGGCAAGAAGTATTTCATTGGTCACGGAGATGGCCTAGGTCCTGGTGACAACGGCTATAAAATCTTGAAGAAATTCTTCGCATCAAACTTCTGTCAATGGCTCTTCGCAAGACTTCATCCGAACTTCGGAATCTGGCTCGCACAGCAGAGTTCAGGATATAGCAGAAGTTCTACTGGAGAAAGCGATAAAACATTTTTGGGTGAAGAGAATGAATGGCTAGCGATCTTCGCGAAAGAACAACTTCAAAAAGAACACTTCGATTACTTCATTTTCGGACATCGCCATTTGCCCATGCAAATCAAAGTGGGTGAGAATTCAGAGTACATCAACATCGGAGATTGGCTTCATCATTACACATACGGTGTGATGGAAGATGGAATTTTCGAGTTGAAGAAACTCAACGCATAACTTCAGCCACCACTTCCTTCCAACCTTTCCATTCGTTGCATTCCGAAAAACTTTCGTTGTGCCACAACAAACAAAAAGGCACTTGAAGTCTTTCGCAGGTTTGCTTTAATTCTTTCAACTTATCAATCGCTTCTTGCGCTGAAAGATTCATGTATCGATTCAACGTGGCGTCCATGGCTACAAACGGATGAAGCTTCAATGTCGTTTCTTTTTCTTGTTTGAAATCATACCAGAAGTGTGAAAGCGCAGTTCCAGTCTTGAATCCAACCACATCGGCAAAGCCCATCGTGTAATCATTCTCAATTTCACATTGAAGAAGATTGCGATAGGTTTCAGCACCGTTCATTTTCAGATAATGCATGCGCGCATGCGTAACTTTCTTTTCAGTAATAAATTGAAGTCTTCTAATTTCTTCTTTCAATATTGAAAGAGAAGAATGAGAAGCAACTCCTGGATGAATACCTATTCGAACGTTTTTCGAAAACGATTGAATCAAGATTTGAAGAGCTTTGCTCGAATAAGGAACATTCTTATCGTATGCACCGAAGTTGGCAAGCAAGAAGAAATAGGTTAAATCAAAACCATACTTCTGCTGAATTCCCTCAATATAGTCATACGTGTTGTAATCGTCTTCACGAAGGCGAAGCAACACAAGCACTCTTCGAAATAAATTTCCAAATTGAAACGTCACCAAATCCTTCGCAAACCCACCAGCCGTTCTATAAAATCCTTTGTTTAAATAAGCATAAGCACTGTCCACATCAATGGTCAATTGAACTTGGTGCGAAGTAGGCGTGTAGTCGAAGGAAGGAAAACGCTCTTGAATGGCTCTTATCAAGGCCAATCGCCATTCGTCAACCAACGGACGCTCCAGCCAATTTCGTTTGCTTAAAAGACTGTTCTTGCTCTCAAATCTTCCAAAAGCATCTCGCATTGGAACAACTTCTTCTTCATATCGACTCAGTAAAATGAAACTCGCAGATATTACATCAAAATTGAAATGAAAAACACCCTTCTCAGGAACTTCAAAAGGAAAATCGAAATGTTCTGATTTATCAATTGAATCATTTTTGAAAAAGGCAGAACTTGGTATATGCAAATGATTGTCCCAGCTTTCTTCAGCATAAATCAATTTAGCTCCATGGAATTCATCGAATTCACTTTTGGTTTTCAAAATGACATAAGAAACTCCAACCGGACTAAAAAGTGCTTTCAGTGCATGATTCAATCTTGAAGAATCTATTTCAGAATAAATAGCGATCAAGCGAAGAAGGATTTTATACTAGATAAAATTAGTTCAGCAGCATTTCCCTTTCCATAAAGTGGAAGTGAATCGGGCATTCCGTTTTCAAGAAAATTTATGCTTTCAGTTTTTATTTTTTCCAAATCGTTGTGAACCACTTTCGCATAACCGTGATCTACCAATTCGGTCCATTCCGTTTCGCTTCGAAGAATTAAGCAAAGTGTTCCCATGTAGAACGCTTCCTTACACAATCCACCAGAGTCGGTCCAAACCAAAGAAGCTTTTGTCAATTTCTCAAGGGTTTCAGAATAATTAAATGGAGGAAATAAAATGAAATTCTCATTTAATTTCAATCGTTCCCATTCATCTTTCAATTCCGAATTCTCCAGGGAAATGGCGGTTCTCGGATGAATCGCAAAATGCAATTCCATTCCAAGTCCAATTGAAATTTGAAGTAATTCTTGTAAAAACGGAAGTAAGAATTCTGGGTTATCTACATTCGATGGCCTGTGTAGCGTAAGGAAAATATACTTCTCTCGTTCTTTCGCAATACCGTTCGAATAGTTAAGTGCATTGTCTAACATCACATCTCCGCATTCAATAACGGCTGCGTTAGCTGCTGTTGCACCCGACTCCTCTGTGTTTATGAAGCCTTCCTTTTTAAGCTGAAGGGTCGCAACAGAAGTAGGAGTGAAGAGAAGCGTACTCAGATGATCGGTAGTTACGCGATTGATCTCTTCGGGCATTTGTCGGTTAAACGAACGAAGTCCCGCTTCAATATGAGCTATGGGGATATGCATGTGTGCGGCGGCAAGAGCGCCCGCCAGTGTGCTATTCGTATCTCCGTATAAGACAACCATGTCAGGAGTATGCATTTGAAATGCTTTTTGCAGCGACATGGACATGTGAGCTATTTGCTCAATGCTATTTCCTGAAGGTGCCTCCAGCAAGACATCAGGTATTTTGATTTTCAAATCCGAAAACAACTGTCCCGACATGCTCTCAGAAGAATGTTGCTGTGTATGAATTTTTATTTCTTGAAGAAATGAATCGTTTTCTATGGCACGAGTCAATGCCGCAGACTTAATTATCTGCGGACGAGCACCCACTACTGTTACAATTTTCTTCATAGCATCATTTTTCCTTCGTCTGCAAAGCTATAATAACTGCTCTCAGTTACAATCAAATGATCTAAAACTTGTAATTCAAGAACTCTTCCGGCTTGTATAAGCTTTTCCGTCACGCGAATATCCTCTGCGCTAGGGGTCAAGTTTCCACTTGGGTGGTTGTGTGCCAATATAAGTTGTGAAGCTTTGTGTTGAAGGGCTAAGTGAAAGATGCGCTTAGGATCTACGACCGTTCCGCTGAATCCGCCTTCGGATACTTTTTCAAGTTTTATCACTTGATTGTTTCTGGAAAGAAAAAGGACCCACATTTCTTCGTGATTCAAATCGGAGAGATGTTGGTGAAAAATCTCGAAGGCATGCGCTGAGCTTCCCACTGAAACACCCTTCTTTCGCTCCGCGGACCGTTTTCTTCGTCCCAATTCAAAGGCGGCTAATAACGTAGAGCACTTGGCGGGTCCAAGCCCTTGAATGGAGGACAACTCTGAAAAGGAGTAACGACTAAGTTCGTGCAAGCAATTGCTAGATTTATGAAGAAGGTTATCTGCAATTTGAATAGCTGATTCTTTGGCGTTACCGGAGCCGATTAAAATGGACAATAACTCGATGTCTGTAATGCTTCCAGCGGAATGCCTTAGCAATTTCTCTCTCGGTAAATCACTCTCAAGTAAATCAACTTTTATACTCATTCTTTTTTTCACAAAAGAAGCACGATATGGGCTAGAAGTCAAGAAACAGTTATGCGCGTTTATGCCAAATAAAAAGCCGTCAAAAAGACGGCTTAAAAAAAACAAACCAATGAAAACAACTACTTATTTCAAACCATTTACGTAAACCGTAAGACTGCTCTTTAAGTTAGCGGCCTTATTAGAATGAATCACATTGTTCTTGGCTAATTTGTCTAACATAGACGAGACTGTCGGTAACAAAGCATCAGCTTCCACCTTGCTCTTCAGTGCACGCAATTTGCGAACAGCGTTACGAGTTGTCTTATGATAATATTTGTTGCGAAGACGCTTTGCGTCGTTGCTACGGATTCTTTTAATTGCTGATTTGTGATTCGCCATTTCTAGTAAAAATTGGTTTGCAAATGTACATTAAATATTCGTTCGAACAAGTACTTTTTTCGATTTATCTAAAGTTTATTCGCTGCGAGATAAATATATGTCAAATAACAATATGTATTTCAGGGAATTACGTTGTTTTGACGAATAGATTGCATATAGGACTTTTTCATGTCCCAATGTAAGATTTGTGCATGAAATTCAAACATCTGCCCCTTTTCTTGATTCTTTTCTCTTGCGGAAAGGAACAAGCTGAATCAATTTCGAATTCTGTGACGCGATCATCAATTCCGAAACTCGAGTCGAATAATATAGAAGTTCAACAGAATGTTGAACAGAAAATTACTCGCTGGCTAAGCGAAGGCACAGCGTGGAAATGGTCAGACCTTTCAAACGACGATTTATTTGCAGCCATCGAGTTGTCGCAAGGCGAATTCGCCGTTGGATTAAAACTTCGTGGAGAAACCGACAGCTTGCCATTTCCAGACTTGACTAAACGCAGAGAATGGGAGAACCTGAGAGAGGACTTACTTCAGAGTTTGGAGGACACTTTAACGGTTGAGATGGGCAGGGAAGCGCGTATTGAGGATTTCGTGCTGGAAGTAGATCTTCACCTGCCCATTATCTCATTTCATTCAAAGAGCCCTGCTCTGGTGGCTTGGCTCATGGGATCAGAACACATCCGATACATAGAACCGCTGAACGATTTTGTAGATGAAGCAGTAAACAGGACAGAAAGCGGATGCACACCGAACTATGACGTGGTTCAAGCCAGCGATTACACAACGACCGGAACAAGTGCTAAAATTTCGTGGCATTGGCACTACCACAACGTTCCGCAGGCTTGGGGCATTCGTCAAGGTATGGGAATAGGGGTAGGGGTCATCGACGCTGGCGTGTCTTCCAATCAGTACTTGCTCTTTCAGCAGTTTAATTCAGGTTATTCGAATGTGGGAAGAACGCATGAAACGTCCAATACGCTTGGCTCTTCGCCCTATACGTCCTGCAATCATGGAAATGCAATGTCTGGACTCATTGCAGCTCCATGGTCGAATTATGGCAACGCCATTGGTGGAGCTCATAAAGCGAGTCTGTTCACCGTTCGAGCGGCTAACGATGTTTACTTAAATACTTCTTCGGAGCGACTAGCCGTTAAAAATGCTTATGTCTATTTAGCAAATAAATCTGCGGTAAAGATTATCAGCATGTCTATGGGAACACCCTTCTACAGCAGCGTTCTGTTAGATGCTGTGAGCTATGCGAGTGCAATGGGCAAGCTGCTGTTCTCAGCCGCAGGCACTTCGACCTATATGACTTCGGGACTTGGGGTCATATATCCAGCGGCTTTTTCCGAGTGTCAAGCCGTTACCGGAGTGAATGATCAGGACAATACTTGTCAAACGTGTCACGACGGTCCTCAAGTAGATTTTACCATTGTCATGGAGCGAAGTTGGGACGTCAATCGTAAAGCTGTTGGGATAAATCAATACAACGATTGGCCTCAATACATTGGAGGATCAAGCGCAGCAACGGCATCAGCAGCGGCCATTGCAGCAATCGTTTGGTCTGTGAAACCTACGCTTTCTAAATTTCAGGTTTTATGGATTCTTAGATACACAGCGCAGTTTCCAATTCTTCCAGATAGTGAACATGGTTATGGGAAATTGAACGCTCTAAGCGCCGTTCAGCTAGCCCAACAATATTGAATTATGGCGTTTGACTCACCCAAAAAGAACCATCAGAATTGAATTCTTTTTTCCAAATGGGAACAGTAGCCTTGAGTTCATTCATTAGCATTTCACACGCCTGAAAGGCATCCTTTCGGTGAGCGGAATATACCGCAGCTACAACGGCTAATTCTCCTGGAAGAACACGTCCAATGCGGTGATAAAGGACAATCGCGCTGATTTGAAATTGAGATTCTAATGATTCCGCAATACGTTTCATTTCATTGTGAAATAAAGCTTCATAGGCTTCGAATTCCAAATAGAGAACTTCTAATCCTTTGTTGGGTGTGCGGACAATTCCATTGAAAACAACTTCAGCACCTGAAGTTGAAGAACGAAAATGTTCTAAATCAGGAAATTCACTGTTATGCTCTATGAGTTGAAAATGTGTGTTCATCCGCCGCTAACTGGGGGTAATAGTGCCATGTGATCACTCTCATTAACATTATCATTCTGACCAGCCATAAAATGATTCACGGCAATAAGAAATGGAATGTCATTAACCTCGGAATGATTCTTCCGAAAAGCATTCACGACCTCTTCTACAGTGCTTGGAAATGCAGAAACTTCAACACGAACCGTATCGCCGTATTGCTCTTTCAATATTCCGAACAAATGAATTTCCTTCATCATAGACTGCGAAGTAACAAACGAATCCCGGCATAAAGCAAGATTCCAATCGTAATTAATCGAATACCATTCTTCGGAAGGAATTTAAGCGCACTTAAATTTCCAATTAAAGCACCTGCCAATACTGCAATAATGAGATAGTAGGTTGAACTTTCAAGAATCAAATTATTCGATTGGAATAGCATCGGAACAAGTGCAACCCATGAATTAACAGCGATAAATAGGGAAGTAGTCGCTGCAATTTTGCGTTCCTCTCCCCATTTCGAAAAATAAAGAAATGGCGAAAGGTAAACACCACCGCCAATTCCTGTTAATCCAGATATAAAGCCAATTATTGCTGAAAAAGGCCAAAGCAATTTCTTGTTGAATGGAAATGATCGGTTGATCTTAATAAGCAATGGCATAACCATAAAAAATGCGGAAAGCAGCAGCCCAATCGATAGGAAAAGCAAAAAAACTTTTTCTTCCAACTTTATTAAAGTAGCTAAAAGAACTAAAGGAACACTAAGCGAAAGTAGAAGCAAGTTCGACTTCCAATCAATAAATTTATTTCTTACAAATTGAATGCTGCTGTAGGTCGCTACGGCAGCGTTGCAAAGCAAAGCCAACGTTTTTATCTCTCCTTGTGGAAGAGCTAACGTAAATATTGCTCCCGATAGAATAGCTAAATACATGCTACCTCCTCCGAATCCTGCAGAAGAATAGATCAGCGAAATCACAAAAAAGAGCAGAGGCAGAAGTGGAAAAGACATCTTAGTTATTCGCTACAGCCGACAAAGAAACTTCCTTGAAAGTTTTCCATCCGTTTTCGGTTTCCCAACAATCGTATACGTGTAAAACATATTCGAAGCCGTTGTATTCGAAATACACATCCATGAAATGCGCACCTTGAATGCCCATGTGCTCTGCCCGATAAACATCTACCTTTTTGAAATTCGCTTTCGTCCATTCGATGCTATAGCTGTTCGAAAGTCTATCCAGACCTTCAAAAGTTTCAATCGCTAATTTCTCCATAGACTTATCTAAGCCAATGGCTCTGCCGCGTTCTTGATTCTTACCTTCTTCCGATAAATTGCTACGGTCTATGATGTCGCTGAATTCGTCTTCAGTAAGATAGAGAGCCTTTAGATCTTTTTCACTGTGATTTTTAATGGCCTCGAAAACGGCTTCACCGAACTCTTCCGGAGTTTTCGGAGCAGAAGAACATGCGCTGAAAGCGAGTGCAGAGATAACAGCCAAGGCGAGAACAATTCGATTCTTTAACATGTGCTTTTCAAATAGATTCATTCAAAAGTAGTGATCCCGTCGCGGATCGAACGCGAATTCTGGGCTTCGGAAACCCATGTAATATCCGTTATACTACAGGACCAAAAAAAATCCCGACATTCGTCAGGATCCTTGGTAGCAGCGCCTGACCACTTATCTAACCAAATCATACAGGGGTACGAACTGGTTGTGGATTTGTACAAATATATGAACAGATCCCCCGACTAGATCGGGGACTTTTCAACCATCCTTTTGGCCTTTACCACCAAGTTGATGGAGCAGTTTGCTCTGCCCGCAATGTCACGAAGTGACTTCCCCTTGGATAACAGCGATAGGATCTCCTTGGTCTTTGGCTTTTCTAGGAAGGCCTTCTCGGTTTCCTTGGTGTGTCTTGGACGTCCGATAACCCCACCTTTCATTAGGTAGGCCTCTCGTCCCATCTTGGTTCTTGTCTTGAGGTTCTCCAGTTCCATCTGGTAGAGGCTCGACATGGTGGCCGTGATCATTGACCAGATCTCGTTTCGTTTCTCCCCAACCCTTGAGCTGAGGTTCCCCATGCTTTTGATTACAACGTTGACGTTATTCTTATCCAACCAATCAAGTGTGTTGATGGTGTCAACCATGTTTCTCCCAACATCACGAAGTTCCTCAACGTGCAGTTCCTTGATCATGTTGTTGTTGATCATCTCAACGATTTTGGAAGCCTGTGTTCGCTCTTTAAATGGTTTGGTTCCACTTACACCCTGATCAAAGAATGTGTGGTCATAGGAGCCTCTATCCGTCTTGAACCTCTCGCCATGCTGTGCCATGGTACTAGTGCGATTGTATTTAATAATTAACCCTTCGGTGCTCATATAAATTATGGTGATTTATTATAATACAATATAACCAAAAAAACAGTTACTGTGCAAGTTTTCAGGGCACTATATTATCTAACCTAGTGCTCGTATTGTATTCTTAATTAAAAATGATATGTAATGACACCCGACCCCAAAATCACCCAACTTTTTTACAGAAAATATTTTTTGAGACTTTGATAAATCCCAATTTTCCCAGAAGAAAAATTTTAAAAAAATTTTTAAACGTTAACTTTTTTATGTGTGGGAACCCCTTGTTTTGGCAGGGGCAGGAAGGGGGTACCTAGCTGCTAATAAAGAGGGCGCCCCCCTAATTCGTTAATTAGAGCAATTGATGATACCTGTTTAACACCAGTAAATACAAGGCTTATCGGATTATAACTTACAATATGTAAGAAAAAAACATACAATTGCTTGTGTGGTAACTTTTATCGTTGTATGTTTGTACAATGAAAGAAAGTAATAAACTTGTTTTAGAAGGAAATGACCTACAAGATCTACATGGATTCTTAAAGTCCGATAAAGAAGTAGCACAGTTATATACGCTTCTGAATGACCATGCCTATCTATTCGATATTGATTTGAGTTCAAGGATGTTAAACTACTATGAGTCACAAGGATTGTTAACATTTCATCGCATTGGTAGCGGTAAAAGAAGGTTTTCTTTCACGAATATCCTTAGTTACAAAATCGCTCAACACATCAAGGATTCGAATAATAATGCATCGGCAGTACCAAAGTTAGTTCAAGAGTTAAACAAGGTCAGTAGAGCGGGTTCTTCTATTTTAAACGATTTTCTTGCCTTAGCATGTATTCTCATTGGTGTAAGAAACTTATGGGTTGGCTTTTTCTTTGACGCTGAGTCTTCTGTTTTTCAAATATTAGTTACTGACAAACAAAAGAATGGCTATTTCGATTTGAGTAATATTGTCTGTGAGGTCATCTTGAACAAGGAAGCCAAAATGGATATAAATAGTAATTCGATCAAAAAATCAAGTTTTGGGTATGAATTAAGTAAATTGATAGATAAATTAAGGCAAAAGTCTAAGCACCCAGCCTTCATAAGCCCAAATAATTCTGAATCAAATCAAAATTGGAAAGACAGGATCAATGACAATTCAATTAAGTCGATTCAAAAATTCTATAGTCAAAGGCCACTGAACAGTTTAAAACGAGAATTTGATTTGCTTTACTTGGATGGTAACGACAACTTATTGGGTATTGCAATCCAAAACATTGGTTCAAACTACCAAGACTTTAGAAATAATAAAATTGTATCTGAGACTATTGAAGAGCTCACAGAGGCCTTCAGGCGTGAAATAGAACTTCATCTCAGGTATCTGGAGAAAACAAACAAATAACGGAATATAGCTAATCAAAAAGCGCTGTAAAATAACGGCTTGGCGGAGCCGTGCAATTAAATATGAAAAAGAATAAATTAACAAATAAGACAACTTATCTGCGGTCAACTAGCAGTTATACTGTCGTAAGTAACGAAGCTACACACGGTAAATTATCTGCTGGAGCATTAGGCTTGTTGGTAATAGTGTTGTCTAACACAGATACCTTTATAATCCACAAAACGGAAATTGAGAATCGCTCTGGCTTCGGGGAGAGAAAATTCAATGAATATTGGGAAGAGTTAGTTTGTAATGGATTTATTTACAGCCTAAAACAGAGTAAAGGACGCATTTCATATCACTATGTAATTGTAAATGAACCCAATCATAAATCAAATAAACGAGCCTTGAAGGAAATCCTCGAAAACCACACCTTATTTTCAGGGGATGGTGAACCGCAAATGAAAAGTCAAGAGCCAAATACCAACTCAGACAAAAAGGACACTAATATATCTTTAAATAATGAAGATTTAAGTAATGAAGATATTAATAATATAGATTCAACTAATTCAACTTTAGCAATGAACGAAACGCCAAATAACATTGAAGAAACAGTTCAATTTTGGTATAAGAATATTAATAACGAAAGATTAAGGGAAGAGGAATTACTGATTTTAGAAGACACATTATTTATTTCAACTTATACCCAACTTATTTCCATTTTAAGAAGTGATAAACTTCAACTGAATGAAATAGTTCAAAAAATGACTTTATACCAGTTATTTAATTTTTATCAATTAATAAGAAATTATTGCATTGATAATAGTGAACCATTTACAAGTTTTTACTTAGCTAATGAGTTAGTTAAGGAGCTCAAAGTTACTCTTTAACAACTCAAATGTTTAATCTAATCAAACAATACCAATTTAAAATCCTATTTTCGTCCTCTATAGTTTTAGGTGATGAACAGGATAAAAGAACAACTTCAATTGAAAAACCTGCGGCAGCAGGATCTAGCGAATCTCTTAGGGGTTAACAGATCAACGGTTTCGTTATGGTGCAGTAATTCAGTTCAACCACCATTACCTAAACTATACTATATAGCAGATTACCTTCAAGTGGAAATAGCAGAATTATTGAAAAGTAGTAAAGAATTAAAAAAATAAAATGGCGATAAAGAAATCAGAATTATACAGCAGTCTTTGGGCTGGGGCGGATGCCCTTAGAGGTGGTATGGATGCATCCCAGTACAAAGACTATGTACTTGTTATGCTCTTCTTCAAATACGTATCAGATAAAGCTAATGATCCCAAATCAGCAATATATGTTCCAGCTGGTTCCAGCTTCAAAGATATTGCTTTGATCAAAGGGCATAAGAACATTGGTGAGGAACTCAACAAGGCTTTGAGTGCTATTGCTAAAGAAAACGACCTTCAAGGTGTAATAGATACTGTAAGCTTTGAGGATGAGGACAAGCTGGGTAAAGGTAGAGAGCTTATTGATACAGTAAGTAACCTAATTGGTATCTTCGAAAAGCCAGAACTCAATTTTGAGAGCAATAAAGCCGAAGGATCCGATCTCCTAGGCGATTCATATGAGTTCATGATGGGTCACTTTGCGGTTGAATCTGGAAAATCTAAAGGACAGTTCTATACCCCTGCTGAGGTAAGTCGGATACTTGCAAAAGTTATTAAGGTCTCTGAAGCTAAAAACGCCAAACAAACCATATATGATGGGGCATCGGGTTCTGGATCCCTACTATTGAAAGCTGCTGATGAATCACCTATTCCCCTATCAATCTACGGTCAAGAAAAGGAAACTACCACAGCTGGCTTAGCAAAAATGAATTTCATCATTCATGGACACGAAACAGGAGAAGTAGTTGGTGGATACAGTACGCTATCCAATCCTAAATGGTTCAATGAAGACGGTGATGGGCTGAAGACATTTGATTTTATTGTCGCTAACCCACCGTTCTCACTCAAGAATTGGACGCAAGGGTTTAACCCTAGCGAAGATTTATATGATCGCTTTACTGGATTTGGTTTACCACCAGAAAAGAATGGTGATTATGCCTTCTTATTGCATTTTATTAAATCACTCAAGAGTACGGGTAAAGCTGCGGTGATTTTACCTCATGGTGTTTTGTTTAGAGGTAACGCTGAATCTGAAATAAGAAAGAACATTTTAAAGCGTGGCTTGATCAAGGGTATTATTGGTTTACCCGCTAACTTGTTTTATGGCACAGGTATTCCAGCTTGTATAATTGTTATTGATAAAGAGGATGCTGAACAACGAAAAGGTATCTTTATGGTTGATGCAAGCAAAGGCTTTATTAAAGATGGTAATAAGAACCGTTTACGGGAACAGGATATTCATAAGATCGTTGATGTGTTTAACAAGGAACTAGAGATACCCAAGTTTAGCCGTATAGTTAGTATGGACGAGATTAGCGACCCCAAAAACGATTATAACCTAAACATACCTCGATACATCGACAGCCAAGAAGCTGAAGATATTCAAGATATTGCAGCTCATTTATTGGGTGATATTCCTGCTGTTGATGTTGATTCATTAACCGAATATTGGACAGCTTATCCAAACCTTAAAAACCATCTATTTGGCAATAGCAAACGTAAAGGATATTACGTACCCAAGTTTGACCAAGATGCCATTAAGCAAACCATATTCAATCATCCCGAATTTGTGGCTTTTTCTGCTAATATGGATACTGTTTTTGCAAAATGGAACAAATCCTCATCTACGTACTTAAAATCGCTTAAAACGGCTTTAAAGCCCAAGTTGGTCATTAAAGAAATATCGGAGTCCATTTTGACACAATATAGCAATATGCCATTGCTGGACAAGTATGATTTGTACCAACATTTAATGGCTTATTGGAGCGATGTAATGCAGGATGATATGTACTTGATCTCTGAGGATGGCTGGGTTGCTGAACCAAAACGTATTGTTGAGAAAAACAAAAAGACGGGTAAAGAAACAGATAAGGGTTGGACATGTGATTTGGTTCCACCAAGTTTGATCATTGAGCACTACTTCAAAGATGAGCAGCAAAAATTAGATCAACTGGAATCTGATAAAGAAACAATCGCTGCGCAACTTGCCGAACTGGAAGAAGAACATGGCGGAGATGAAGGTTACTTTGCAGATTTTGATAAAGTAAACAAAGGCAACGTTGCAAAACGGTTAAAGGAGATTGAAAAAGACAAGGATGCCAAGGATGAGGTACTTGTTATGAAACAATACATGAGCTTGATTGAACAGCAAGCAAAGCTAACTACTGATATTAAAACAGCCAGCGAAACATTGGACAAGAAAGCCTTGGCGCAATATGCCAAACTAGCTGAAACCGATGTGCAGAATTTGGTGGTGGATGGCAAATGGATGAAAGCAATACAGGTTGCCATTAACAGCGAAATGGAACGTATTAGTCAACGCTTAACCCAAAGACTAAAAGAATTGCTTGATAGATATGAAACGCCTATACCAGAGCTTGATAAACAAATAAAGGAATTGGAAGAAAAAGTTAACGCTCACCTTGCTAAAATGGGATTCTCATGGAGTTAAAACAAGGATATAAGCAAACTGAGTTAGGTGTTATTCCTCAGGAATGGGATGTGAAAAGTTTAGGTGAACTAGGCGAGGTTAAAATGTGTAAACGGATTTTTCATTTTCAGACTAAATCACAAGGTGACATACCATTTTATAAGATTGGAACTTTTGGTAAAGATCCTGATGCATACATAACTAATGAATTATATCTTAACTTCAGACAGAAGTTTTCGTTTCCTAAGAAAGGTACATTATTAATATCCGCAGCTGGAACGATCGGCAGAACTATAATATATGACGGGAAGCCTTCATATTTTCAAGATTCAAATATTGTGTGGATTGATAACGATGAACGAATCTTACCTAACCGTCTGCTGTTTCATATACTTCAAGCTGTAAATTACAATACAGAGGGTGGCACAATTCAAAGATTGTACAATAGTATTTTAAAAAGTACAAAATTTATCTATCCACCACTTCCTGAACAAACCGCCATTGCTAACGCCTTATCTGATATGGATGCTTTAATTAGCCAAACCGAAAAGCTTATTGAGAAAAAGAAAGCCATTAAACAAGGTGCCATGCAGGAGCTGCTGAAACCAAAAGATGGTTGGGTAACTAAGAAGTTGGGGGATGTTTGTGAAATATTTGGACGAATTGGCTTTAGAGGTTATACTGTTGAGGACATTGTATCTGAGCATGAAGGTGCATTATCATTAAGTCCGTCTAACATAATTGATGGAAAATTATCTTTCAAGAAATGCACTTATATTTCATGGGACAAATACTACGAATCGCCAGAAATAATGGTTAATGAAGGGGATATAATTTTAGTAAAAACAGCTTCAATTGGTAAAAATTGTATTATCAAAAGACTTGAAACCAAAGCTACAGTTAACCCGCAGATTGTTGTACTGAAAAAATTCAGAATGGATAATATTTTATTAGGTTACCTGATTTCTAGTCCGATAGTTCAAAATCAAATAAAAACTAAAATGGTTGGTGGTGTTTTAGCTACATTATCTCAAGAAGAAATAAAGAACTTCTTAATCACGATACCTGAAAGTTCTTCAGAGCAAAAAAACATTTCAAAAATATTATTTGACCTTGACGAAATGACAACTTTACTTGAAAATAAAATTCAAAAACTCAAACAACAGAAACAAGGAATGATGCAGGCCTTGTTAACTGGAAAAATAAGACTAGTATCATGAGATATATACGTGTAATGCTTGGCGCAAAGAGCGCACATATTGATGAATGCCTTAATGGTAACTTCATTGGCGCTGATTTTGATATCAACCAAGACCTTAGCAAACATCTGCCCGACAATTGGCGGGACTTCAATAAGAAGTTTATACCCATTTGGTTAGAGAACCACCCTGAGAAAAGCAAAGTAGCAGCTGGACTATCCTGCGGTGCATTGTGGACGGTGGCCAAAGGCTTAAAAAGAGGTGACATTATTATTTCACCAAATGGTATGGGTAGTTACCACATTGCTGAGATACTTGATGATTACAGTTATCATGCTGGTCAAACATTACCGCATAGAAGAACGGTTAATTGGTACCCAAATACAATTGAACGTGCTGATATGAGCGACAGCTTAAAAAATAGTACTGGGTCAATCGGAACTGTTTCTGATATTACCAATTATGCAACAGAGCTAGAACAACTCATCGGTGGCAAAAAGCAGCCAACAATTATTTCAACTGATGAAACAGTGGAAGACCCATCTGTTTTTGCTTTAGAAAAGCACCTTGAAGATTTTTTGATTGCCAATTGGAAACAAACAGAATTAGGCAAGAACTATGATATATACGAAGAAGATGGTCAACAACTTGGAAAGCAATACCCAACTGACACAGGCTTTATGGACATACTTGCCATAAGCAAAGACAAAAAAGAATTATTGGTAGTTGAGTTAAAAAAAGGAAGAGCCAGCGACAATGTGGTAGGTCAAATACAACGTTATATGGGTTATGCTTTGGAAGAATTAGCCGAGAAAGGACAGACTGTTAAGGGAGTAATCATTGCATTGGAAGATGACAATAGAATACGTAGAGCCTTGGCTGTAGCCCCGAATATTGAGTTTTATAGATATCAAGTTAGTTTTAAATTATTCAAAGCTTAATCATGAGAAAAGAAAGGGTTACGCAGAATAGGGTGATTCAATTGTTCGTTGAGCAGTTGGGGTACACGTATATTGGTGACCTTGAAGATCAAGAAAATACCAATATTAGAGAAGAGGATTTACGAAAATGGTTACTTGATCAAAAAAGGTACTCCGAAAGTTCTATCTCAAGGGCAATATTCGACTTCACCAAAGCTGCGAATATCAATCCCAGTGATGATCTATACCCTATCAATAAAGAAGTCTATAGTAAGCTTCGTTATGGTATTAAGGTCAAAGATGATTCAACCGACTTGGTTCAGACAGTTTGGTTTATTGATTGGAGTAACCCTCTGAACAATAGCTTCACCGTGGCAGAAGAGGTTACAGTTTTGGGTGCGAACACAAAACGACCAGATATAGTACTTTACATCAATGGTATTGCCTTGGGTGTTTTGGAATTGAAACGTGCAAGCGTGGTGGTGAATGAAGGGATCCGACAAAACTTGGACAACCAGCAACATCGCTTTATTAAAGCATTTTTTACAACTGTGCAGCTAGTGTTGGCGGGCAATGACAGCCAAGGACTTTACTACGGCACGACTAAGACCCCTGAGAAATACTTCCTAAAGTGGAAAGAGGACGATTACAATTACGATCCCAACCAGAATATTTTAGATCAACATCTGCTTCAGTTTTGCGAAAAAAGTAGGTTGTTGGAGTTCGTTCACGACTTTGTGGTTTTTGATGCTGGCGTTAAAAAGCTTTGTCGTCCTAACCAATTTTTCGGTGTTCGGGAAGCTCAGAAATATGTAAAAAGACAAGAAGGTGGAATCATCTGGCATAGTCAAGGAAGCGGTAAAAGCCTGACGATGGTATGGCTTGCACATTGGATTAAGGAAAACCAAACCAATGCAAGAATACTCATAGTCACAGATAGGACTGAATTAGACGAGCAAATTGAAAAGGTATTCAAAGGTGTTGATGAACAGATCTACAGAACAAAAAGTGGACGAGACTTGCTTGAACGATTAAATGACACTACTCCATGGTTGATGTGTTCGCTAATTCATAAGTTCGGGGGTAACGATGAAAATGACCTAGACGAATTTCTCACTCTACTAAAAAAGCCCGCTGACTTTAAACCCAAGGGTAATTTGTTCGTTTTTATTGATGAATGTCACCGAACGCAAAGTGGTGATCTACACAAAGCAATGAAAGAATTGCTTCCAGAAGCTTTGTTTATTGGTTTTACAGGAACTCCTTTGCTAAAAGCCGACAACAAGAAATCGATTGAGATTTTTGGGAAATACATCCATACCTACAAGTTCGATGAAGCTGTTCACGATGGTGTTGTACTGGATTTGTTATACGAAGCGAGAGATGTAGACCAAAAGGTTACCGATCAAAAAGGCATTGATGACTGGTTCGATGTGGTTACTACAGGTATGAACGACCTACCAAAGGCTGAATTAAAACAGAAATGGGGGACTATCCAAAAAATTCTTAGTACCAAAGACCGTCTTCAAAAGATTGCTTTCGACATCATCAAAGATTTTAAGGTTAAGCCCCGACTTCGTGATGGGAAAGGTAACGCAATCTTGGTTTCAGGTAGTATATATGAAGCTTGTAGGTACTACGATATATTTCAACAATTCGGCTTCAAGAAGTGTGCAATTGTAACAAGCTATGAACCAACAACGGCAAGTATCAAGGGTGAAACTACTGGTGATGGTGATACGGAGAAGATTGAACAGTTTGATATCTATCAACGTATGCTCAATGGAAAAGATCGTGAGCTATTTGAAAAAGAAACCAAAAAACAGTTTATAGACGAACCTGCTAATATGCAACTGCTAATCGTTGTTGACAAGCTGCTAACAGGTTTTGATGCACCCTCTTGTACCTATCTGTATATTGATAAACAGATGCAGGATCATGGCTTGTTTCAAGCAATCTGCCGTGTAAACAGAACTGAAAAGGAAGATAAAGAATTTGGATACATTGTTGATTATAAAAACCTTTTCAATAGCCTTAATAGGTCTATCTCTGATTATACTTCAGATGCATTTGACGATTTTGAGGACGATGATGTAAAAGGTTTATTGGTAAATCGCTTAATCAAGGCAAAGGAACGTATGGATGATGCACTTGAGGCGATCCATCAACTTTGCATTGGGGTTGAACCACCAAGACAGATTGAGCAATTCATCAAGTTCTTTTGTGGAAATACCGAAGATAAGGATGCCCTAAAGGAAACAGAAGAGAAACGACTAACCTTTTACAAAACGGTAGTTGCTTTGATTAGGGCATACAATAATGTTGCAGGTGAAATGATTGTTGCAGGTTACAGCCAAGTAGAGGCCGATAAAATCAAGCGTAAAGTAGACACATATACCGAACACCGTAACTCGATAAAGGCAGCTAGTGGTGACTATATAGACCTTAAACAATACGAGCCCGAAATGAGGCAGCTATTGGATATGTATTTGAGTGCTGACCCCAGCCGTACAATAAGTAATCTGGGTGACTCTACTTTACTGGAGATAATCGTTGAACAAGGTATTGAAGCAGCTACGGGTAAACTACCTAACGCAATCCGAAACAGTAAAGAAGCTATGGCGGAGACCCTTGAAGCAAACATGCGGAAGGTGATTACCCAAGAAATGCCAATAAATCCCGTTTACTATGAGAAAATGAGCGTGTTACTTCAGGAATTAATCCACCAACGTAAGAACGGATCAATCCAATACGAAGAGTTCCTCAAAGAGGTTGAGAGCCTTGCTAAAAATATTCAGCCTGCGGCACGAAAAACACAGTATCCTAAAGTAATTGATACTCCTGCAAAACAGGCGCTCTACGATAACTTAAATCGGGATGAGAACCTTGCAGTAGTTATGGATGTTGAGATACAGTATGTGAAGAAGGACAACTGGATTGGCAATACATTGAAGGAGCGACAAGTAAAGATGGCTATTGCCAAACACATTGAAGACCCAACTAAAGTTGATGAGATTTTGGAAATCGTTAAAAACCAAAAAGAGTATCGTTAAATGACCGTAGCAGATCTTGATATTGAGGTTGTACAAAAAGACATCAAGAATATACATCTTGCTGTGTATCCGCCATTAGGTCGGGTACGCATTGCCGCACCTACTGAGGTGAACAGCGAAACCCTGCGATTATTTATCGTTAGTAAGTTGCCGTGGATTAGAAAGCAGCAACGTAAGTTTACTGCCCAAAATAGACAAACACCAAGGCTTTACGTTAATAGGGAATCACATTACTTTTTAGGGAGAAAATACTTGCTTCGGGTTCATGAAACCGATCACCCATACCGTTACCCTAAAGTTGTTCTGAAGACCAAAACATATATCGATTTGTTTGTACGAGAATCATCAACTGCGGATCAGAAAGCTAATTTGATGAAGGAATGGCATCGATCTGAGTTAAAAAGTGTTTTGGATGAATTAATACCAAAGTGGGAAGCAATTCTTGGGGTGACCGCTAATCGATTTGCGATAAAATCGATGAAAACCAAATGGGGATCTTGCAATACGGATAACAAGACATTATTATTCAATCTAGAGCTAGTAAAAAAACCATATTCCTGTATAGAATATGTTGTTGCACATGAGTTGGTTCACCTAATTGAAAGACATCACAACGACAACTTCAAAGCTATATTGGAAAACCATTTACCCAATTGGAAGGGCGTTAAACAGGAGTTAAACACACTAATTGTACCTGAATATTATTGATAAGGCCGGTGCAAAGCACCGAGCCTGTTGATGTATCATGACTGCTGTAAAACCTGTAATGTACAGGGCTAAATGCATCTTTAAGTCAAAAGGAATTAGATGCTTTCATTTATTTTATTCCGATTTCGAGAAAATTAATGTACTGATTAAGTGTTAAGCGTATTGGTATTCTAGATATTTCATTCTCTTGATTGTCGAGATTGACAACTTGAATTGTACCTGCATATGTCCTGTCTTCAATCATTCTCTCTAGTTCCTCGGATGAGAGATCCACGATGATATTGTCACTGAGATTGTCCAAAAATAACTTTACAATTATCTCTTCAAAATCGTTAATATTCGAATCGGTATACAAGTTAATAAAGGTCAACCACTCGAATAATAGGCCTTTTCGTAAATCATTTAATACCTCTGTTTCGTTAATTGCTCCATATTCGTACATATGTCGCGTAGCGACATAACTAATACCTAATGTTTCTGAAACTACTTGTAGATTAGGTGTTTGGTCAATATTTGTTTCCATAGTTTTTAATTATAAATACTCAGAAATAACACAAAAGACCACTTTTGCTAAAAATCATTGTATTTATTGTAAAAGATTATGAAAAAAACGTATTACCTAACTATTAGGCTGAATGAGGTTGAACTAAAAAGAATGACAGAAATACAAAAATTAACTCAGCAAAAGAAATCTGAAATACTCCGTGAAGCCCTTTATTTACTAGTGTTAAACAGGTATCATCAATTGCTCTAATTAACGAATTAGGGGGGCGCCCTCTTTATTAGCAGCTAGGTACCCCCTTCCTGCCCCTGCCAAAACAAGGGG
>JBILTF010000086.1:0-9388 GCA_044371675.1 Flavobacteriales bacterium | reverse complement strand
ACTTGAAGGCGAATGGATACAAACAAAAAGCAGGAATGAAATTCCTGAACTTTTTTGTTTCGGAATTCGGAGCAAAAGGGAAATGCAATCCCTTCGGGATCACGAAGAGACAAAAAAGTCCTCAACGTAAGTTGGGGACTTTTTGTTTGGACTGAATCTTACTTCACCTCATGAACGAAATCGCTCATCGCCTTCCTCACCTTCTTGGCGTTAATCAAATAATCCTTTTCCGGATTGCGATAGCCGAGAGGAAGTAGAAGCACCGACTTCAAACCTTTTTCTTCAAGACCAAGAATGCGATCAACCTCCGCAGGCTTGAACCCTTCCATAGGAGTCGCGTCTACTTCTTCCAATGCGGCAGCCAGCATTGCAATTCCTAAAGCGATATAGACTTGCTTGGATGTGTGCTCGAAATTCACCTCTGCTGCGCGAGGAACATAACTACTTAAAATAGAATTGCGATACTTCTCCCATCCTTCACCTTGCACTCCACGAACTTCAATAACCAAGTCAAACCAGGCATTCACGCGATCAGCCGTATAAGTATCCCAAGCCGCAAAAACTAAAAGGTGGGAACAGTCTTCAACTTGACTCTGGTTATGCGCTGCCGGTCTCAACTCAGTTTTCAATGCTGGATTTGTGATCACCAACAATTCGTAAGGCTGCAATCCGCTTGAAGAGGGCGACAAACGTATAGCTTCTAAAATTCTTTCAATCTTATCATCACTCACCTTTTCACCATTCATGGCCTTCACCGCATATCTCCACTGCATTGCTTCTACTGCATTCATAATCTTCTATTTTTTTGTTGTCATAGTCAGAAACAAGAAGATACCTTACTTGTTTTCAAAAAAGATAATTTCCTGGAATAACTACTCACCCAAAAGAATTTTCTCAAACACTTCAACGGGCTGAGCGCCGGAAACAGCCGACTCTCTGTTGAACACAAAGTATGGAACTCCTCGCGCGCCGAACTGTTGAGCAGTATAAGCATCTTCATTCACAGCCTCTTCAAATTCATTGGAAGACAACACGCGTTGAACATCTGCTTCACTCAAACCAACAGAGACGGCAACGCGAATCAAATTCTCTTCTTCATTCAAGTTAACATTATCTGTGAAGTGGGCTTTTAGAAAAGCCTCCTTCAACTCAGCTCCTTTCCCCAACGATTTCGCAAAATGCAAAACCCGATGTGCATGAAACGTATTCATCACGAATGAACTTCGCAACTTCATGTCTAATCCTGCTTCAATCGCCATCGACTCGACACGTCCCATCATATCATTCACTTGATCAATGGACATTCCCTTCTTTTCAGCCAAATGCTCTACCACGGAACCACCCGCATCTTCAGGCGTAACGCTGGAATCCAATTGAAAGCTCTTCCACTCAATTTCAACGGTTTTCCCTGTCTTTTCAATCGCTTCTTCTAAATGACGTTTCCCGATGTAACAAAACGGACAAACGATATCGGACCAAATTTCTATTTTCATGTTGTAAAGTTACAACTGATCACTCTTCAAGCTCCTTCAAAATCTTGTTCACATCCTCTTCGGTTGAAGACAGCTTTGTCTTGCAAATCGCGATAAGCTCGGCAGCTCGCTTTACCTTTTCTGAAAGAATGTCTACAGTGATTTGTCCCAATTCAATTTCTGTTACTATTGCTTGTAACTCTTCAAACGCACGCGCGTAATTCACTTCCGTTTCACTCATGTATTTACTCTTTAATAGATTTTATTGTTCCGTTATATAATAGTGTTGTTAACTCTTCTCCTGTTTTCACTTCACTTTCGTCGGTGATGGCCTTACCGTTAACGAGTGTAATACTGAACCCTCGTTTCAAGACATTTCGCGGATCTAGTAAACGAACACTGTTCTCGAGTCCGTTTACAGCCATTTCATCTTTCGACAACCGAACGAACGTTCGGTTTTTTAATTCTTCTTTCAATTTTGAAACCGAAACGCGCTCTGCTATAAGCAAAGTTCGTGCGTCTTTCGCCAATGCGGCAGATAACTTCTGTAAAGTCCCTTTCTCACTAGACATTCTCTGAAAAGTCTGTGTTCGAAGACCAACTCGAAGCGTTTCAATCTTCGACGAATTTCGAACCAAAAGTGTTTCAACCACTGAACGAAAAAGCAAAACGTGTGCATGCAATTTCGTCTTCGTCTCTATGAGCTGTCGCAATGATTTATCTGCTATCGCTTCTTCAGCGCGTTGAACGGGTAAAGAAAAATTATGAAATTGCTGAATGAAGTAATTGCCAAGGTCTGTCGGGGTAATTAAATTCTTAAACGCCACCATATCTGCTACAGACTCATTGATGCGGTGACCTATTCCTGTTAACACAGGAAGTGGAAATTCAGCAATGACTTTGCATAAATTCACGTTGTTGTAACACGCCAAACCTATATCTCCTCCGCCTCCACGCACAATAACCACGGCATCGAAGTGATGGGCGACTTTCCGAATTCGGTTGAGTTGAAGGGTAAGATCCGCAACGGCTTTATCTCCTTGAAGAAGCGAAGGAAAAAGCATGTGGAAGAACTTGTACTTCCAAGAATTCTCATCCAAGACATGTGTAAAATCTTGATATCCCTTGCTGTTGGCTACAGAGATAATAGCCAATCTCTGCGGAAGAAGGGGCAAAATCTTTTTTCTATTTAAATCGAAAAGTCCTTGCTGCTTAAGGGTCTGAATGCTGTTCTGCTTTTCCTGTTCTAAATCGCCTAGGGTGTAGCTCGGATCAATTTCATGAATGGTAAGCGAAATTCCATATTTCGAATCGAATCCGACTGAAACATTCATAAGCACCTTAATACTATCTTTTAGCGGTTCCTGAATGGCCTGAATAAAGTTCTGGTTAATACGCTCGAAATCACTCTTCCAAAGATTGGCGCGCATTTCAGCAACAATGACTCCGTCTTGTTTTTCAACCAATTCCGGATAGGCATGCCCGCTCTTCGGATAAAGATTCAGCTTATTCATTTCAGCAACTATCCAGTAACGACCATCGAATGCAGACTGCACTGCTCTATGAATGCTTTGAGTAAGTTGAAGAAGGGTAAATGTTTTTTTAGGGGCTGACATAGCGAAGTGAAATTAGGACGAAAATTCACCTTCGTGCCCATTGTGGATAATTATTTCACCGTGCCAAAAACTTTATTTCGACTCTAATTTTAATTCAATTAATTACCGAAGGCCTATCCATATTGAAAATAAATATTTTTGAACAGGGGTCATCGGTTTTCATTTTTTCAACAGTTAAAAACTATTTGCTCCTTCGCGCGAGATGTCATTCTACTTTTGATGTCCCGGTTTGAAAAAATCACCCCGTTTTAGTTTTTAACGCTCAAATCCTTTATTTACGGGACTTCCCGCACATACAGGAACAGCCACTGCTTTGCTTTTTTTTCGTGCAGCAACACTGCACACCTAACAAATACTTTCGCCTAGAACAATTAAACAATGCATAGAATCTTCATTCACGCCGAGAATTTCACCGTATTTCAAGAAAAACAAACTTGGGAAATTGGAAGATTAAATTTCCTCTATGGAGAATTAGCAACTGGGAAAAGTAGCCTATTTAAACTCCTTGAATTGTTTCCCAGTAACGATCAAGAAATGAAGGAAGTGAAACACTTCCAGTCGTTCGGTCCACACGCCAATTTCGAGAATATCTTACACGACAAAAGCAAACCATTAAAGATTGGCTTTGAGGTGCGAGCTGAAATTGGTGTGTTTACTCAAACCTATGAATTCAAACCAGGCGAAAAGAAAAAGGAAGGCATCCTCTCCAATTTCAAAATCATATTCAATGAAGAAATTGTCTTTGAATACGTCGATGGCGATGGTCAGCTGTTTACCCTTCCCACCTTGAACCTATTCGAGGCGGCAAGAGATTTCCTGTCAAAGCAAGAAAAAGACGCACCCCTCGCGGACGATTGTCCTACACGATCTGAATTACTCATCGCCGTCTTCCGTCTCGCCGACGATTCAAATTACATTGGGAAAGTTGAGCGCGAATTCTTTCAACGAACTCCTGCCCTCAAAATGAGGAAAAAAGGTCCGAAGCAAGAAAGCGATCTCCCATTCGAAGATTTTTTCTTCCAACTCTTCGAAATCACTGAATTCAATGGACTCAGCGATTTCGCTGAATCACTCTCTTGGTTTATTCGTCAATGCTTCTCCACATTGGGTCTTTACTTTCAACGAAACATACTCAACACCACGCAGAATTACAATCGCTTCGCGCCTACTGCATTCAAGAAGATAGAAGACGGCTTTAAAAAACTCGACGAATTTGAAATTTTTTCTGACGAAAAAAAAACAACTCCAATTTTTAAGGACTTCGGATTACCTAAGCCAATAAAGTCTGAAATCAATGATAGCGAAGGAAACAATTACGGCTATTCTTACCTCTTCGAATATTCGAATAAGAAACGTGTTCAATACTACCAGCTAAGTTCAACGGAACAACGAAAGATCTTCCTCCTCACGCAGATTATCGCCCATCAGCACATGCACTGCGAATTCGATTTTCACAATGACTACGGTTGGATGTACATAGACAATTTAGAAAACCTCATACCTGTTGCCGAGCTAGGCACCTTCATAAAAAATCTATTGAAGCATTTTCCGAAGTACCACTACTTCTTCGAAACGAGAGGAACACACATTGAATCTCTGACGAAAGAACTTATTCGTTCGAAGAAAATTAAGAAGTCCGATATCCGTATTTACCACTTCATTAAAAATAAAAAAACTCAAACATCACATGTAAGTCAACACACGATTACAAAAAGAAATGAAGTGTTTCCTTCGCTCTACAACACCAATAGAATCGAGGAAAACTGGAAAAGAAAAATTCCACTTCAACTCTACTTCAATTAAAAAAAACAAGGTTGTAAAAACTTTTCTTAGCCTTGGTCAACACCACATCTTTGCGTAAACAATTAAACAAAATGAATAAACAAAATGCCACCCACTACCACATTGTCTTGGACAAAAGTGGAAGTATGCAATCGCATTACAAAGAAACCCTTGAAGGGTTGAATGAGAAGCTTCATTCAATAAAAGCCATTCAAGAGCGCAACTTAGATCAACCGATCTATGTATCACTAACTCTATTTTCAGACAGTCCTGAATTAGTCTTTGAAAATCTTCCTGCAGCTGAACTGCCAGTATTAACTGAAAAAGATTACGTCCTAGACGGAATGACCGGATTGCTTGATGCTATAGGCACCGTGATTAACCGCATGAAGTATGCAGTCGGACGTGACCTGAAGGAAAAGAACGGAACGGTGATGATTGTAATTTTCACAGACGGCGGGGAGAATGCGTCACGTATGTTCAAATACCAGGAGATCTCTTCTTCGATTAAAGAATTAGAAGCAAGCAGAAACTGGAACTTCGCTTTCATAGGAGCTGACATTGATGCTTGGGGAGCTGCTAGCAGACTGAACATGCAACAGTCACGTGTGTATTCTTCACAAAAAGCGAATATCAAAGAAACCATGAACTTTGCCGCTGACGCTTTAGAGAATTCCCTCCATCTAAAAAAATCTGGAAAAAATTGGGAAGGATTTACTGAATTATAATTATTAAATTTATTGTCATGCGAACACGGGTTCATTTATTAAAATCAGAAGAAGTAGACCAAGCTGCCTACCAGGAAATTTTGCACCAACTGCAGTCGTTTTCTGGTCCGCTTGAATTTGTATCTACATTAGATGAGCCCGTGTTCGACGACGATGAAGGCATCGAATTCGACAACGAAGACGAAGATGGACGGGATAAAACACACCCTATTCCGCAGGAAATGCTTCGAAGAACCTTTGCCTATTCAATCAGAAATGAAAGGTATTCCGAAGAAGCGCAATACATAGAAGCACCGCAAAGACTTACTCGATTAAAATGGGAAGACATCTTTGATCGATGTACATTATTCAGAGAATTCAATGATATATCCGATTTGGAATTTGTCATTTTATTGACCGACAAAGGCAATGAGTATAACTGGTTTGCAGGACCTGATCCGAAAGGAGGAAGAAATGGATTCGTTCAAACATCCGGACTAGGATTTTACTTACCTGGATTTTCGAGAGCGAGCATTGTTTATCTAATCACTACGCATCTGCTTCGTCACCACATGTTCTCTGACATTCGTGAAATGTCAGAAGGCGTTCACCAAACATCTGTAGGATGTATGAATGATTTTTGTGGGAACAAAGCTGAACTCATTTTGAAACTTCGCACGGCAGATTTGTGTTCCGACTGTGTGAAGCGATTGGAAGATAAACAAGTCGACCCTCTTCTTGCTACCCAAGCATTTGAAATCATGGAGGCCATGCGAAGCGAGATATTATTTAGAGATCGCTACTCCTTGTTGAAGAAGCCTAGCCGTATGACAATTTCCGGCCCTAATTTCACTATTCGTTTCCCAGACCTTGCGAACATCGAATTAAAACTCGACAAGATTGAAAAAACGATATACTTGTTCTTTCTCGCCAAACCTGAAGGTGTTAAGCTTAATATGCTCGACGAACATCGCGAGGAACTCACTGAATTGTATTTGAAAATCAGTCCAACTTCGGATAGGGCAACGGCTACAAGGAGAATCAACGAACGCACCGACAATGCGCATACTCAAAAAATAAGCGAAACCATTTCGAAGATCAGAAGAAAGATAAATGATTTACTTGGAGATGAAATGGGTGAACACTGCATCATTGCTGGCGCAAATGGTGAGTTGAAGAAGATTGGGGTTGAGAGGAGTTTGGTTAGTTTCGGGGCGAATTAATGTCCCATTAAAATCACCAGCCCCACCAACAACAAAAACGAAATTACATTCACCACAATACCTATGGTGAACATGTCCTTGGCTTTTACCCAGCCGGTTCCGTAGGCAATCGCATTCGGAGGAGTACTCATAGGGAACATAAAATCGCAACTGGCCGCTAACGTAACTGGAATCGCCCAAGCGGCAGGTGAAATACCATTGGCTTGAGCAAGGACACCAACAATAGGAACAAACAAGGTTACCATTGCCAAATTACTCATGAGCGCAGTTAGTATCAGGCCTATTCCGCAAAGCATAATTAGATAAGCCGTTGAACTTCCTACATTCACAACAGCTAACCATTGCGCCAGTCGTTCCAGCAATCCAACTTCCTTAAACGCCAATGACAAAGCCAGTCCACCACCGAACATCAACAACACTCCCCACGACAATTTCTCCGTATCTGACCATTCCAATAAAGCAACCGAACGTTCATTCGGTATGGCCGACTCCCTTGGAATAAAAAACAAAGACAATCCGAAGGCCAAAGCGATCCACGTATCGTTAAATGCCGGAATTTTTAACGCCGATGAAATCGGAGACTGGAAAATCCAGCAAAGAACAGCCCCCAAAAAGACCAGCAACACTCTCTTTTCAGATTTCGTTATGTCGCCCATTCCCTGGCGAATATTATGCAACTCCGCATGAGCACCCTCAATGGTTTCATTCCTTTTGAAATGAATTTTAGAAAGAACTAAAAACACAAGAAACAAAAGAACCAACGAAAATGGAACACCGAACTTCATCCAATCCAAAAATGAAATCTCTTCACCAAACTGCGCCTTCACAATTCCAGCAGCGGCCACATTCGGAGGAGTTCCAATTAAAGTAGCCATTCCGCCTATGCTGGCAGCATAAGCAACACCCAATACCAACGCTCGTTTAAATTTCGCTTCGTGATTTTGCGCCGCAAGCAAATGCGCAACAGAAGCTGCTATCGGAATCAACATCATGGCAGTTGCGGTGTTGCTAATCCACATGCTCAAGACATAAGAAGAAACCATGACGGCAAGAAGTATCCGCGCTTTCGCGTTACCCGCTAGATCCAACAATCGAAAAGCAATTCGTTTATGTAGTCCGTGTTTCTCTATGGCCAACGCCAAAAGAAATCCACCTAGAAATAAAAAGACAAACTTATCGGCGTAAGGCACCACCACCTTTTCCATGCTCATGACATTCGTCAAAGGAAATATCAAGATAGGAAGCAATGCCGTAACAGCCATCGGAATCGCTTCAGATATCCACCACCACAGCATAACTAACACAGTTGAAAGAACTACCCGTTCATTCCAGGTCAACCAATTCGGTAGCCCAAGGGTAATTGCACATGCAAGAACAACAGGAAGGAATAAATTTATTTTTCGCATGGACGAATTTAGTAAAGCAACTGCTTCTTAGAAGCATTCTTCCAACCCGCTTTGTACTCTGCATCGACGAAGTAGATTTTCAAATCAGCTTTGTACTCGGCATCTTCAAAATATATTTTCTTATTCGCTTTGTATTCGGCATCTACGAAAAACCAACGACCATCGTTGTTGCCAGCTTTGTATTCAGCGTCTTCCTTGTACACCAACAAATCGGCTTTGTACTCGGCGTCCACAACATAAACCTTCACCTGCGCCTTGTATTCAGCATCTATTGAATAAATCTTTTGTGCACTTGCACTCATTCCAAATGCGCACAATGCAAAAAGTAGAACGATCGATTTCATAAGTGTGTTTATTGTTTCAACGAATATAATCAATGTTGCATAAGATGCTTCGCACGACCTTTCGAAGAATCTTGCAAAGTATCTTTCGAAGAACATATCTTTGCCCCGTGCTGAAAAAAAATCAAATACTCGACATTAAAATAGACCGCTTTGCCTTCGGAGGCAATGGTATTGGACTATTGAAAACCGACAAAGGCGATTTTACCGTTTTTGTTGAAAATACATTCCCCGGACAACTCGTTCGCGCGCAGGTGATCAAGCCCGACAAACGATTTGCGAATTGCAAATTAGTTGAAGTCTTGGAGAACTCTCCCGATGAAATAGACTTGCCGTTTCAGCGCATTCCGGGCGCACCTTACGCCGCATGGCCAATAGGGAAGCAGCACGAAGCGAAAAAGGATTCTTGTCTTCAACTCTACAAACGCATTGGGAAAATTGAGAACATAGACGAACTCTTCGACGAATACATCGACTCTCCTTCCGTTTGGAACTACCGAAACAAAATGGAATATAGCTTCAGTGCTATACGCTACGACCTTCCAACCAAAACTGAACTCGATGATTTCGGTCTAGGCTTCAAGCACAGAGGCACTTGGTGGATGGTTGAAAATCTAGATGCTGAATCAGGTCTCTTCGATGCGACATTCGAAAACAACCTTCATCGCGTTCGAACCTTTTGCATAAACAGCGGACTTCCTGCGTGGCACCCGCCGAAGCGAGAAGGATTCTTCCGTTACGTTGTGGTCCGAAAATCATTCACTCACGACCTTCTTCTCATTAACCTAGTTACTTCATCGGTTGGACTAGAGCAGTTCGATCGCAATGGATTTGTTAAACT
>JBILTF010000016.1:0-31829 GCA_044371675.1 Flavobacteriales bacterium | reverse complement strand
ACATCTAACAGAAGAGGAAATGGGCATTAAGAAATTAAATCCGGTAACTCCAGGTACTCGCTTCAAAGTGGCTTCCACTTTCGAAGAGTTGACGACCGACCGTCCATACAAGCCTTTAGTGGTAACACTAAAGAAGACAGGTGGACGTAACAACCAAGGAAAGCGTACTATGCGCATGATTGGTGGTGGTCACAAACGTAACTACCGTCTTATCGACTTCAAAAGAGACAAGCACGGTATCGAGTGTACTGTAATGACAATCGAATACGATCCAAATCGTTCAGCACGTATTGCACTTGTGGAATACGCTGACGGAGAAAAGCGCTACATCATTTCACCTGCGGGTCTAACCGTTGGTATGAAGCTTTCAAGCGGAACGGGAAGTGCACCTGAAATGGGAAATGCAATGACATTGAGTGAAATTCCTTTGGGAACAGTTATTCACAACATTGAGTTGCGTCCAGGTAAAGGTGGATCAATGGCAAGAAGCGCTGGTTCATACGCACAATTAAGTGCACGTGACGGTGAATATGCTATCATTACACTTCCTTCAGGTGAAACACGTAAGGTTTTAGCAAAATGTATTGCTACTATCGGAACTGTTTCAAACGGAGAGCATAACTTGACTCGCTCAGGTAAGGCAGGAAGAAGTCGTTGGTTAGGTCGTCGTCCACGTGTTCGTGGTGTGGCAATGAATCCTGTGGATCACCCAATGGGTGGTGGTGAAGGACGTCAGTCTGGAGGTATCCCAAGATCACGCAAAGGAACGCCTGCTAAAGGATTAAAGACGCGCAAAAGCAAGAAGCCGTCAAGTAAATTTATCATTGAACGTAGAAAGAAATAATTGAGAAATGGCTAGGTCACTAAAAAAACCACCTTTTGTACACTACAAGCTTCAAATGCGCGTAGACGATGCCCAAGAAAACGCAAAAAAAGGCGTTATCAAAACATGGAGCCGTGCTTCAACCATCACACCTCAGTTTGTTGGTTTGACGATTGCAGTGCACAATGGTAAGCAATTCATTCCTGTATATGTTACAGAGAACATGGTTGGACACAAACTTGGAGAATTTTCTCCAACACGCACCTTCCGTGGACACGGTGGAAACAGAAAATAACGAACAATCCCGATAAACACAACAAGACACTATGGGAGCTCGCAAAAGAGAAATGGCCAACGCGATAAAAGAGCAGATGAAAAAAACTGCTATCGCTAAATTGAATGATCATCCGACATCACCTCGTAAAATGCGATTGGTTGCAGATATTATTCGTGGAAAAGAAGTAGGTGCTGCTTTAAATATTTTAAAGTTCACTCGTACAGTAAGTGCAATGCCTTTGGAAAAACTTTTACGCTCTGCTATCGCAAACTGGCAGGCTAAAAACGAAGGAAGCGATATTGCTGAATCAAATGTAATCGTGAAAGAAATTCGTGTAGACGTTTCTCGCACTTTGAAAAGAATCAGCCCAGCTCCCCAAGGTAGAGCTCACCGCATACGTAAGCGTAGCAACCACGTGACAATCATTCTCGATAAAAAATAATTAAAAGAGACAAAAGAAATGGGACAAAAGTGTAATCCAATAGGCCTCCGTTTAGGTTTCATCAAAGGATGGGACAGCAATTGGTTTGGTGGAAAAAGCTACGGAGAGAAAATCGTTGAAGACGATAAAATCCGCAAATACTTGATGGCGCGTTTGAAGAAAGCGTCTGTTTCGAAAATTATTATTGAGCGTACGCTGAAGTTGGTAACTGTTACCATCAACACAGCTCGTCCAGGTGTAATCATCGGAAAACAAGGTTCTGAAGTAGATAAGTTGAAAGAAGAGTTGAAAAAGCTTACTGGAAAGGACGCTCAAATCAACATCTTTGAAATCAAACGCCCAGAAATCGATGCTCGCTTAGTAGCAGAAGGTATCTGTCGTCAGATTGAAGGACGTATCTCTTATAGAAGAGCGACTAAAATGGCTATCAGTTCAGCAATGAAGTTGGGTGCAGAAGGTATCAAGGTAACAATCTCTGGTCGTGTGAACGGTGCTGAGATTGCGAGAAGCGAAACATACAAAGAAGGACGTACTCCTTTGCATACACTTCGCGCAGATATTGATTACCACAATGCAGAAGCTCACACGAGCTACGGTCGTATCGGTTTGAAAGTGTGGATTTGTCGTGGTGAAGTTTTCGGAAAGCGTGATCTTTCTCCAAATTTCGGACAAGCTGCTCAACAACAAAAGCGCCCAGCTAACGCAGGTGGTGGTGGAAACGATCGCCGCGGAGGAAGAAGATAATATTAAAACATTACGATTATGTTACAGCCCAAAAGGACCAAATATAGAAAGCAGCAGAAAGGCAAAATCAAAGGAATTGCCTACAGAGGATCGCAATTGGCTTTCGGTAGCTTCGCTATCAAAACCATGGATGAGGGATTCATCACATCACGTCAACTTGAAGCAGCACGTGTCGCTTTGACACGTTTCATGAAGCGTGAAGGTAAGGTGTGGATTCGAATCTTTCCAGACAAGCCTATTACCGCCAAGCCAGCTGAGGTACGTATGGGTAAGGGAAAGGGAGCTCCAGACCATTGGGTAGCAGTAGTTAAACCAGGAAGAATTCTGTTTGAAGCAGAAGGAGTTTCTTTGGAGACTGCTCAAGAGGCCCTAAGATTGGCGGCACAAAAATTACCTTGCCGTACTAAATTTATTGTTCGTACAGATTATACCGAATAAGAACATGAAAGCATCAGAATACAGAAACATGACCATTGAAGACTTGAATGTTCAAGTCATGGAGAAAAAAGCAGAACTTGCAAAGATGTCGTTTAATCACACAGTAGCAGGAACAGAAAACCCAATGGTTTTGCGTGAGAAACGCCGAGAAATTGCGCGAATTCACACGGTTATGAATGAAATGAAAAACAACCGTTAATCCTACTCAAGCAATGGAAAGGAACCTAAGAAAAGAAAGAACCGGTATTGTTACATCTAACAAGATGGACAAAAGCATAGTGGTTGCAGTTGAAATGAAAATGATGCACCCGAAATACGGAAAATTTGTGAAGCAAACGAAGAATTTCATGGCTCACGATGAAACCGGAGAATGCGGAATAGGTGACGTGGTGAAAATCATGGAAACTCGACCAATGAGCAAGCTTAAGCGCTGGAGAATGGTTGAGGTAATTGAAAAAGCGAAATAATCGAATAAAGATTAGAAGGATATGATACAGAACGAATCCAGACTAAAGGTTGCAGACAACAGCGGAGCTAAAGAAGTGCTCGTAATACGCGTGTTGGGTGGTACCCGTCGTCGATATGCATCAGTAGGTGACCAAGTAGTGGTTACTGTCAAAGATGCCATGCCTAGCGGCAATGTTAAAAAAGGTGTAGTTTCGAAAGCAGTTATTGTTCGCACGAAAAAAGAAGTTCGTCGCGGAGATGGTAGCTACATTCGTTTCGATGACAATGCAGTAGTATTGTTAAATGCACAAGGAGAAATGAGAGGAACCCGTATTTTCGGCCCAGTGGCTCGGGAATTACGTGAGAAAGACTACATGAAAATTGTTTCTTTGGCTCCTGAAGTACTATAAACGAAGTAAATAGATAGCGAGATGTTCAAGCGACTCAAAATAAAAAAAGGCGATATGGTAGTGGTAACTACCGGTAATCACAAAGGTGAAAAAGGACTTGTGATTGTTGTAGATCGCGATAAAGACAGAGTTACTGTTGAAGGGGTAAACATGATTTCCCGTCACCGTAAGCCTTCTGCACAAAACCCTCAAGGCGGAATTGAAAAGCGCGAAGCGGCCATGCACATTAGCAATGTTATGTTAATTGATGCAGCTGGTAATGCGACACGTGTTGGAAAAGCCCGCAATGAAGAAGGAAAGTTAGTAAGAATCTCTAAAAAATCAGGGGAGGTTATCAAATGAACTATCAACCAAGATTAAAGTCAAAGTACGAGTCTGAAATTAAAGATAATCTTCAGAAGCGTTTTGAATACTCTTCAAATATGCAAGTTCCTTGCATCACGAAGATCTGCTTAAACCAAGGTATTGGTAAGGCTACTGCAGATAAGAAATTAGTAGATGCAGCTGTAGATGAGATGACACTAATAAGCGGTCAACGCGCGGTGGCTACCTTTTCTACAAAGGATATCTCTAACTTCAAATTGCGGAAAGGCGTTCCAATCGGAGCAAGAGTTACATTGCGTGGAAACACCATGTATGAATTCTTAGACCGTTTAATCGCTGTTGCTCTTCCAAGAACACGGGACTTCCGTGGTGTTAAGTCTTCAGGATTTGACGGACGTGGGAACTTCACTTTCGGAGTGAAAGAGCAAATCATTTTCCCAGAGATTGATTTGGAGAAAGTAAAAGCAATCAACGGAATGGACATCACGTTCGTTACGAATGCTAGAACAAATGAAGAGGCAAAAGCTCTTCTTGAAGAATTTGGATTTCCTTTCGTAAAATAATAAGATTAGAAAGAATGGCAAAAGAATCAATGAAAGCCCGCGAGCGTAAACGTATCGCATTGGTTGAAAAATATGCTACAAAGCGAGCAGAGCTTAAAGCAGCAGGTGATTGGGATGCACTTCAAAAACTTCCAAAAAACAGTAGCGCTGTGCGTGTTCACAATCGTTGCATGTTGACCGGGAAGCCAAGAGGGTATATGCGTCAATTCGGATTATGTCGTAACCAATTCCGTGAATTGGCTCTGAACGGATTGATTCCAGGTGTTAAAAAAGCAAGTTGGTAATAATTAAGAAAAGAAGAACATGGTTACTGATCAAATAGCAGATTATTTAACTCGAATTCGAAACGCTCAGAAAGCTCGCCATAAGGTGGTTGAGATTCCTGCTAGCAATTTGAAGAAGGAAATCACAAAAATCCTTCACGAGTCTGGATATATCTTGAATTTTAAATTCGAAGATGGTGCACCGGGTGTGATTAAAATCGCTTTAAAATACGATTTCAAATCAAAACAACCGGCAATCGCTAAAATCGATAGAATATCCTCTCCAGGACACCGTAAATATGCTGGCGCAGATGATCTGCCACGTGTATTGAACGGACTCGGAATTGCGGTTATGTCTACTTCTAAAGGAGTAATGACAGATAAGAAGGCCCGTCAAGAGAAAGTTGGCGGAGAAGTTTTGTGTTTCGTATATTAAGAACTAGAAAAAAATTGACCCATGTCAAGAATAGGTAAAAACCCAATTCCATTACCAAAAGACATTAGTGTTGTTTTGGAGAATGGCGTAGTTAAGGTGAAAGGGCCAAAAGGTGAATTGTCTCAAGATGTTGATTCTTCAATTACAATTGAAATCGGCGAAACAGAGATCGTTTGCACTCGCTCTAGCGACCACAAAGATGTACGTGCAAAACACGGATTGTACCGCTCGTTAATCAATAACATGATTGTTGGTGTAAGCACGGGATGGAAGAAAGATTTGGAAATGATCGGTGTTGGTTACCGTGCAAATGTTGAAGGTCAGAAATTGAGCTTGACATTAGGATATAGCCACCCAATCGTATTCGAACTTCCAACAGAAGTTAAAGTATCGGCTAAAGCAGAAAAAGGGGAGAACCCGCAAATCATGCTAGAGTCATACGACAAACAACTGATTGGTCAAGTTGCAGCAAAAATTCGTTCGCTTCGTACTCCGGAGCCGTATAAAGGAAAAGGTGTTCGTTACGTTGGTGAATTTGTTCGCAAGAAAGCGGGTAAGTCGGCAGCTAAATAATTGATAATACAATGGCATTTTCAAAAGATTCTCGTAGAGCAAAAATACGCACTCGCATACGTGCTAGAGTGAAAGGTACTGATGTGAAACCACGCTTAAGTGTGTTCCGAAGTAACAAACAAATTTATGCTCAAATCATAGATGACAACCAGGGGGTAACTCTAGCGTCTGCTTCATCTAATATTATGAAAGAAGCGCAAAACATTGCTAAAAATGAGCAAGCGCGAATCATAGGCAAAACAATTGCTGAAAGAGCGAAAGCAGCAGGTATTGAAGAAGTGGTTTTTGACCGCGGTGGATACTTGTATCATGGACGTGTAAAATCTTTGGCTGAAGCAGCTCGCGAAGCCGGACTTAAATTTTAATACAAATGCTAGAAGGAAAAGTAGTTCGCGCTAGCGAAACAGAATTGAAAGATCGTTTAGTAAGCGTAAATCGTGTTACTAAAGTTACCAAAGGTGGAAGAACATTTGGTTTCGCAGCGATTGTTGTAGTAGGTAACGAAAACGGAGTAGTAGGTCACGGTTTGGGTAAATCCAAAGAAGTTGCTGAAGCGGTTACCAAGGCAATTGAAGATGCTAAGAAAAGTCTTGTACGTGTTCCAATCCACAGAGGTACAATTCCTCACGAGATTGCAGGTAAATTTGGTGGTGCTCGTGTTTTCTTGAAGCCTGCTTCATTAGGAACTGGAGTTATTGCAGGAGGTGCAATGCGTGCGGTACTTGAATCAGCTGGAGTAAAAGACGTTTTGGCAAAGTCAAAAGGTTCTTCAAACCCACACAACGTAGTAAAAGCTACAGTTCAAGCGCTTGCAGCTCTTAGAACACCACAAGAAGTTGCGCGTATTCGCGGAATTCATTTAGATAAAGTTTTTAACGGATAATCCAGACCATTATGGCTAAAGTTGTTATCACCCAAGTTAAAAGTGCTATTGATCGTCCAAAACGTCAAAAGGCTACAATCGAAGCTTTGGGTATTAAGAAATTAAATGTGTCAGTAGAAAAAGAATTGACACCAAATATTGTAGGTATGATTCGCGCTGTGAATCACCTTTTAAAAGTGGAATACAAATAACGATTAGAAGAGATGAAATTGAATAACTTAAAGCCAGCTGAAGGTTCTATTAAGAACAGAAAGCGTATTGGTCGTGGTGAAGGTTCTGGACACGGTGGAACTTCTACACGTGGACACAAAGGAGCAGGATCACGCTCTGGTAGCAAGCGCAAAATTGGTTTCGAAGGTGGACAAATGCCTCTTCAAAGACGTTTGCCTAAATTTGGATTCAAAAGCCTTAATCGCGTTGAGTACAAAGGTATTAACCTTGATACATTGCAGTTACTTGTTGATAAGCACAACTTGACTGAGGTTACTTTTGAGACACTTGTGGCAAATGGAATTTGTAGTAAGAAGACACTTATAAAAGTAATGGGTCGCGGTGAATTAAAAGGAAAGTTAAACGTGACAGCGCACGCATTCACAGCCACAGCGAAAGCTGCGATTGAAGCAATGGGCGGAACAGCGAACACTATATGAAAAAGTTTTTTTCTTCCATAAGAAACATCTGGAATCACGAGGAACTTCGTAAGAAAATTCTTTTCACCTTAGCAATACTTTTGGTGTACAGAATTGGGTCGTATGTGCTTCTTCCTGGAATAGATGCAGTGAAAATGCAGGACTCCAGTGCAGCTGGATCAGGTTCAATCGCAGACTTTTTGGGACTTTTCACAGGTGGAGCATTCAATAGAGCTTCGATTTTTGCTCTAGGTGTTATGCCTTATATTTCAGCGAGCATTGTTATTCAATTGTTGGGACTTGCTGTTCCAACAGTGCAAAAGTTGCAACGCGAAGGTGAAAGTGGGCGCCGTAAAATAAATCAGTGGACCCGTTTCCTTACAATAGGTATTGCAATGGTTCAAGCACCAGGTTACTTAGCACAGTATGTGCCTGCCGATGCTCATGCGAACAGTCCAATGTGGATGATTACGTCAATCATTATCCTTACGAGTTCTACGTTGTTTGTGATGTGGTTGGGTGAGAAAATTACCGATAAAGGAATTGGAAACGGAACCTCATTGATAATTATGACTGGTATCTTATCAGATATTCCCGGAGCTTTTGCTCAGGAGTTCAGTCAGCAAACAGCATTTTTCTTCCTAATTGAAATAGCCGTAATGGTTATTGTTATCGGAGGAACAGTTGCAATCATTCAAGCAGTCCGCAGAATTCCTGTGCAAATGGCTAAAATGGCTGCCGGCGGAAGTCACCTTCCACAAGGAGAAGGCGCAAGAAGCTACATTCCTTTGCGTGTAAACGCAGCTGGGGTAATGCCAATCATCTTTGCCCAAGCAATAATGTTTGTCCCATTGTACCTAAGCAATACTGAAATGTTTCAAAACAACAAGGTATTGGCTTCGCTAACAAATTTCCAAGGTGTTGGATACAATATGTTGTTAATGGTAATGATTATTTTATTTACCTTTTTCTATACTGCCATCGTTACCAATCCAAATCAGATTGCTGATGACTTGAAAAGAAATGGCAATTTTGTACCAGGAATCAAGCCTGGAAAGGATACGGCAGAATTTATTGATAGAGTTTTGTCGAGCATAACCCTTCCTGGTGGTATCTTTGTCGGCCTTATTGCAATATTACCAGCTCTTGTTTTGACTTTGTCACTAACAAAAGCGCAAATGTTTGCTCAGTTTTTCGGAGGAACATCCATGTTAATTACAGTAGGTGTGATTTTAGATTTACTTCAACAAGTAGAAAGTCATTTGCTTTCACGTCACTACGACGGGTTAATGCAATCGGGGAGAGTGAGAGGGCGAAATAGTGGTAGCGTTGCGAGCAGTGGCTACACCGTATAAGCTGTGAGCAAAAAGGTAGTTTTAAAAAAGCCGGATGAGATAAATGCCATTCGAAAGAGTTCTTTACTTGTAGGAAAAGCGTTGGCGGAAATAGCCAAAATCGTTGAACCGGGTGTTACAACCTTGCAACTAGATAGAGTTGCGGAAAGTTTTATTCGAGATCATGGGGCTTACCCTGGATTTCTTGGATATCACGATTTCCCAAATTCAATCTGTGCGAGTGTCAATCAAGCCGTTGTTCATGGAATACCAAATGCACAGCCATTGAAGGAAGGAGATATTGTCTCTATCGATATTGGGGTGCTGTGGGAAGGGTTTTGGGGAGATTCTGCATTCACATTCGCAGTTGGTCAAATATCTGACGATTTGCAAAAGTTGTTAGATGCAACTAGAATGTGCTTAGAGTTGGGGGTTGAACAAGCCGCAATTGGAAAACGAATCGGCGATATCGGTTATGCGGTGCAGAATTATGCAGAAACAAACGGATACGGTGTAGTGCGTGAGTTGGTTGGACACGGAGTGGGGATTCAATTACATGAAGCACCGGAAGTTCCAAACTACGGTAGAAGAGGACAAGGCTTGGTGATGACAGAAGGGTTGGTTATAGCTATTGAGCCAATGATTAACCTAGGGACGAAGAACGTAAGACAGCTTAAAGACGGTTGGACAATTGAGACGCAAGACGGAAAACCAAGTGCACACTTTGAACATACAGTGGCGGTTGGAAAAGGAGGAGCAGAAAAGTTGTCATCATTTGAAGATATAGATGCTGCATTAGCAGCAAAAAAATAATAAAAAACTGAATGGCGAAACAGACATCGATAGAACTAGACGGAACAATTGTTGAGGCATTGTCAAATGCAATGTTCCGTGTGGAGCTTGAAAATGGACACATCATCGTAGCTCATATATCAGGGAAAATGCGAATGCACTACATTCGAATACTTCCAGGAGATAAAGTGAAAGTAGAAATGTCGCCTTACGATTTAACAAAAGGTCGAATTTGTTTTCGATATAAATAATAAAGTACAAGAGATATGAAAGTACGTGCTTCAATTAAAAAGCGTTCAGCTGACTGCAAAATTGTCAGCCGAAAAGGTAAGCTTTATGTAATTAATAAGAAAAACCCGAAATTCAAACAAAGACAAGGATAACTCCTTAAAATAAAGAATAACTATGGCAAGGATTGCAGGTATAGATCTACCGCGTAACAAAAGAGGTGAAATAGGACTCACCTACATCTACGGAATAGGGCGTTCAACGTCACGTAGAATCTTGGAACAGGCTGGAATTTCTTATGATAAGAAAGTTCAAGAATGGAACGACGAAGAACTAGGTTTGATTCGTAATTTCATTACCGAAGAATTGAAAGTAGAAGGTGCTCTGCGCTCTGAAACTCAATTGAACATTAAGCGATTAATGGACATCGGTTGCTACAGAGGTGTTCGTCACCGCTCTGGTTTGCCACTTCGTGGTCAAAGCACCAAAAACAACTCTCGTACCCGTAAAGGAAAACGTAAGACAGTTGCGAATAAAAAGAAAGCAGTTAAATAATCAATAAGCTAAGGCAAGAGAAATGGCCAAAGTAGAAAAAAAGAAAAAGAAAAATGTGGTGGTGGAAGCTATGGGTCAAGCCCATATTCAGTCCACGTTTAACAACATCATCATTAGTTTAACCAATAATTCTGGACAGGTGATCTCATGGTCGTCTGCAGGGAAAATGGGATTCCGTGGTTCTAAAAAGAACACGCCGTACGCCGCTCAAATGGCTGCAGAGCAATGCGGTAAAGAAGCCCATGATCTTGGTCTAAGAAAGGTGAAGGTGTTTGTTAAAGGACCAGGAGCAGGCAGAGAATCTGCTATCCGCACCATTAACACAGTTGGAATTGAAGTTTTGGAAATCGTAGACACGACTCCACTACCTCACAACGGTTGTCGCCCTCCAAAAGCAAGAAGAATCTAATTTTTAGAAGAAAAAGAAATGGCAAGATACATTGGCCCAAAAACAAAGATTGCACGAAGATTTCGTGAAGCAATCTACGGACCTGATAAAGGACTAGAGAAGCGTAATTTTCCACCTGGACAGCACGGTCCTAACAAGCGTCGTGCGAAACAAAGCGAATACTCAATTCAGTTGACTGAAAAGCAGAAGGCGAAATATACTTATGGTATCCTCGAGCGACAGTTCTCTAACTTGTACAAAAAAGCTTCAGCACGTCCAGGTGTTACCGGAGAAATCCTACTAGCATTGTGTGAATCACGTCTCGACAACACTGTTTTCCGTCTAGGAATTGCTACAAAGCGCAGCGGTGCTAGACAATTGGTTTCTCACAACCATATTTTGGTAAACGGAAATGTTGTAAACATTCCTTCGTATCAGTTACGTCCAGGAGATCGTGTTTCGGTTCGTGAAAAATCGAAATCATTAGAATCTATTACTATGGCTTTGGCTACCCGTAATAACTTCGACTGGTTGGCTTGGAACGATTCTAACAAAGAAGGAGTTTTCATGAAATTCCCGGAGCGTGTTCAAATACCTGAAAACATTCGCGAGCAATTAATCGTCGAATTGTACTCTAAATAATCCTTAATTTAAAACTAACTCAATGGCTATATTAGATTTCGTAAAACCAGACAAAGTCGTAATGCTAGAAAGCAATGACTTTACAGGTACTTTCGAATTTCGTCCTCTGGAACCAGGCTTCGGAATAACGATTGGAAACGCATTACGTCGTATCCTTCTTTCTTCTCTTGAAGGTTTCGCGATTACTTCAATTAAAGTTGAAGGCGTAGATCACGAGTTTTCATCTATCAAAGGAGTAGTGGAAGATGTTACTGAAATCATCCTTAATTTGAAGCAAGTTCGCTTCAAACGCCAAATCGAAGGTACAGATTACGAAAAAGTTTCTATTAGTATCAACGGTCAAGAGCAATTCAAGGCTGGAGATATAAGCAACTTCACTTCTGCATTTCAAGTGTTGAACCCAGATTTAGTTATCTGTAATATGGAGCCTAAAGTAAAGCTTCGCATTGATCTTGCTATTGGCATGGGACGTGGTTACAGACCAGCTGAAGAAAACAAAACTTCTAGCGCACCTATAGGAACAATCTTCATCGATTCAATCTTTACTCCAATTCGCAATGTGAAATTCTCTGTAGAGAACTTCCGTGTAGAGCAAAAGACTGACTATGAAAAACTAATCCTTGAAATTCAAGGTGATGGATCAATCACACCTAAGAACGCTCTTCAAGAGGCTGCTAAGATTTTAATACATCACTTCATGTTATTCAGTGACGAGCGCATTACGCTTGAAACAGAAATTAAACGCGAAGTGGAAGAGTTTGATGAAAGTTCGTTACATATGCGTCAGTTGTTGAAAACCAAATTGGTTGACATGGACTTGAGCGTGCGTGCATTGAATTGTTTGAAAGCTGCTGACATTGAAACTCTAGGTGATTTGGTTTCGTTCAACAAAAACGACTTATTGAAGTTCCGTAACTTCGGAAAGAAGTCTCTTACAGAGTTAGAAGAATTAGTAGAAAGCAAAGGTTTGCACTTCGGAATGAACGTTGCAAAGTATAAATTGGATAGAGATTAACCCCTACTGTAATCAGTAGTAGAAAGTACAATTATGAGACACGGAAAAACGAATAACCATTTAGGTAGAAAGGCAGAGCACCGTCGTGCAATGCTAGCTAATATGGCTAACTCACTTATCGAGCACAAGCGCATTACTACAACTCTTGCAAAAGCAAAAGCTTTGCGAAAGTATGTTGAACCACTTCTCACCAAGTCGAAAACCGACAGCACACACAACAGAAGAACTGTTTTCAGTTATTTGAAAAACAAAGAAGCTGTGACTGAGTTGTTTCGTGCAATCGCTCCGGAAATAGCGACCCGACCAGGAGGATACACCCGTATCATTCGCACGGGATACCGTCAAGGAGATAATGCAGAAATGTGTATGATGGAACTTGTAGATTTCAACACCATTTACGGTAAAGAAGTTGAGCAGGCAACTGCTAAGAAACGCACGCGTCGTGGTGCTGCTAAGAAAACGGATGATGTTGCTGTAGAAAGCGCTACAGATGTAATTGAGGCAACAGAAGTTTCTGGAGAGGAAAAGCCTAAAAAGACAAGAAAGAAGAAGGATGATTCTGCGTCTGCAGAGTAATTCTACTGAGAATTATAAAAGTTAAAAGCAGCAAGATTGAATATTGCAATCTTGCTGCTTTTTTTTACGCTAATCTCTATCGGTAAATTGGGTCTATTGACAATACCGAGGCTCGATATAATTTTAACAGCAGTATAAGTGCCAAAAAGTAATTTATAATTTGTTGAAAAGTTCGAATCCAATGTTTGTTGGATAATCTTAACTTTGTTCTTTAATGAGACAAGAATCTATACCTGCGGTACTGCTCCTTCAAGACGGTACCGTTTTTTATGGCCAAAGTTGCGGAGCTAAAGGCACGACAACTGGAGAAATTGCTTTCAATACAGCAATGACAGGCTATCAAGAAGTTTTTACCGACCCCTCTTATTTTGGACAATGTCTGGTAATGGCTACTTCTCATATCGGTAATTACGGTGTCTACGCTGATGAAATCGAATCTGGAAGATGTCAAGTATCAGGAATAATCATTAAGAAGTTTTCCGATGTTGCAAGCCGAGTTGGCGGTGCAGGAACACTTCAAGACTACCTTGTTCGTGACAATGTTGTTGGAATTTGCGATTTAGATACTCGAGCATTGGTTCGTCATATTCGTAAGAATGGTGCAATGAATTGTATTATCTCCACAGAAACGCTAGACATCGAAGCGCTAAAAGAAAAGCTAACACAAGCTCCTAACATGGATGGTCTTGAATTGGCTTCTCGAGTGGCTTGCAATGAAGCTTTTGAATTCGGTAATCCTGAGGCTGATATGAGAATAGCAGTCCTCGATTTCGGTGTGAAATTGAACATCTTACGCTGTCTAGCCGAGCGAGGAGCGTTTTTAAAAGTATTTCCTTTAAATGTTACCTTAGAAGAAATACAGGCTTGGAATCCGGACGGTGTGATGTTTTCAAATGGCCCTGGAGATCCTTCAGCAATGCCATACACCATTGAACTAACAGCAAAAATTATAGAAACGGGAATTCCTTGTTTTGGAATTTGTTTAGGACACCAATTAATTGGATTAAGCCAAGGGCTTAATACCATTAAAATGTTCAATGGGCACCGAGGGGTGAATCACCCTATTAAGAATTTAATAACGGGTAAGGGGGAAATAACAAGTCAAAACCATGGTTTCGTTATTTCCAAGGAAAGTATTTCAAACAATGAGGATGTGGAGATTACCCATCTTCATTTGAATGACAACACCGTTGCCGGAATTCGCTTGAAATCGAAACCCGTGTTTTCAGTTCAGTACCACCCTGAGGCAAGCGCCGGTCCTCATGATTCAAGATATTTATTCGACGATTTTATTTCTCGAGTGAAGTCTGAAATGGTGAAAGGCTAATGAAGCTGCTTACCACTTTTTGGAACAAACCCGAAGGTAAGGTCTTTTGTATTGGAGCGATTGTCTATTCACTACTCGTAATTTTGGCAAATGGAGTGAACGGGGGAGCAGATACTTTTGTGCATTATCAAATGTCTCGCTATTCATGGATTCATAATGAACTATTACTGAATCAATGGGGAAAGCCAGTGTTCACCGTGCTCTTTTCACCCATAGCACAATTCGGATTGCAGGCTATTATTTGGACGAACCTCGCGTTAATATTTCTTGAGGCTTTTCTAGTTTTGAAAATCGCAAATCAGCTTCAACTTAAACGTAGTTGGATAGCACCCTTGTTGTTCCTCACTTGTCCTGTTGTTTTCGACAATGCAGTTTCCTCTTTGACGGAAATTATCTGTGCTCTTTTTCTAATTCTTTTTATTCATTGGAGTTTGAAGGGGAAATTCTGGATCGGAGCATTGGTTCTAAGCTTCATGCCGTTTGCAAGAAGTGAAGGCTTCGTTATTCTAGGAAACGCAGCGATGTTTTTCTTTTTCACAAGACGTTGGAAATACATTCCATTGCTGCTTGCGGGTTCTTTGATAATGAATACAATCGGATACTGGTATACAGGGTTTCCACTGTGGATTTTTGATTCGAACCCATACGTGCATACAGATATTACCTCTTATGGAAGTGGGAGTTTCTTCCACTTCTTCATTTGGTCAATTCCCGTTTTTGGAATCGGATTTTTATTCTTGTTGAAATACACTTGGAACAGTGCGATAGGAATTCCAAACAGAGTTTCTGCCGATTGGAACGGACTAGCGAATTCAAAAGAATCCAACGTGTTTATATTGAAGCACCAAGTTTTGTTTTGGATTGTACTAGGTTCGTTTTGGGGATACTTTATGGCGCATACAGTTCTTTGGTGGCAAGGGATGTGGGCGAGCTTGGGTCTTCTTCGTGTAATGTTCGTGGTTGCAGCGCCAATGGTATTACTTGCACTTATTGAATTGAATAAATTCCTCGATGAGAAACAGAAAATGGGTAAATGGAATTCCATCCGCGTTCTAGTTTTCGTGTTATGCGGAACAGCCCTCGGCTCAAACACACTCATTCTAGGAGCTTTCGGAGCGCCAGTGGAATATGGGATAGAAGAAGCTGTTTTAGACGATATGCACGCCTGGATGAAGGCGGAAGGAGTGACTACAACTGGAAGTGTCTTTGCTGGACACGCCTATGTGACCATTGCGTTGGATATTGATCCGAATGATTATTCAAAAACAAATCGATTGCGCTTTTATGAGCATGCTCAAAAGGGGGATTTAATCGTTTGGGATGGCCACTATGGTCCGAATGAAGAGCAAACTCCGATAGAAGAAATCGAAGCAGATTCTACTTTGATTTTCATGAAGGAATTTAGACCGAAGAAAGAGTACCGGCCGCTAAACGACATGCCTTTTTACGTCAGGCTATACAGGAAGAATTAGGCAAAAAAAAACAGTACCACTCGGTACTGTTTTCATTTTATTCGAAATGATTTAGAATAAATTCATTGAATCTAAAACGCCCATTACTTCTTTAACAGAAGTAGCTGAGCTCGCCAACAATGCCTTCTCAGAATCATTCAATTTCAATTCTATAATCTCTTCGATACCGTTTTTTCCTAGTTTAACAGGAACGCCCAAATAGATATCTTTCATTCCGTACTCGCCATTCAATAATGCGCAAACAGGGAAAATACGCTTTTGATCGCGAACAATCGCCTCAACCATTTGTGCGGCAGCAGCCCCAGGAGCATACCATGCAGATGTGCCCAAAAGATTTACGATTTCGCCACCGCCTGTTTTTGTGCGGTCAACGATTGCGTTTAATTTTTCTTCAGAGATTAATTCAGTAACTGGAATTCCACCAACCGTAGTATATCGTGGAAGTGGAACCATTGTGTCGCCATGTCCACCCATTAACACCGCTTGAATGTCCTTTGGAGAGCAATTCAATTCAGATGCGATGAATGCACGGTAACGCGCAGTGTCCAAAATACCAGCCATTCCAAATACTCTCTTGCTGTCAACTTTTGCAGCAAGGAATGCGCAGTAAGTCATAACATCAAGTGGATTCGAAACAATAACGATGATTGCATCTGGTGAATACTTCACAATGTTTTCAGTAACGCTTTTCACAATACCAGCATTAGTTGCGATCAAATCGTCGCGACTCATACCTGGTTTTCTAGGTAGGCCACTCGTAATTACAACGACATCTGAATTAGCAGTAGCCGCGTAATCATTGGTGCTTCCAACAGTTCTGCTGTCGTACAAGTTAATGGGAGCAGTCTGCCAAATATCAAGCGCCTTGCCTTCAGCAAAGCCTGGCTTAATGTCTAACAAAACAATTTCGTTAGCAATTTCACGATGCGCTAATACATCGGCACAAGTAGCGCCAACATTACCAGCTCCAACAACGGTTACTTTCATGGGTTCAAATTTTAGACTGCGAAATTAGTGAATCTAATTTCGTGTTGAAAATGATTTTTGATTTAAAACGGAGATATAATCTTTTGGCCTAATTTTCCGTTGTGAAAGAAATCTAATTTTTCGAGTATGAATGTGAATTTGAAAGGTGGCTTATTAGTGTTCTTTTTATGCTGGAATATGCTCAATGCATATGCACAGGCACCCGGTACCGTTTTTCCAACGGGAACCTACGGGGTAGATTACAATTTGTTCAACGCAAGCAACAAGCGAGAGGGAGTTTGGATTCGTGTGTACAAGTCGAACCCGAAGGTCATGTATTACAAAGGGAATTTTAAAAATGGCGTTCCAATTGGAGTTTTTGAGTTTTATAATGAAAAGGGATTGTTGAAATCTACCGTAAACCATATTCAAGACACAACAATTAATGATGTGGTGAATTTCTACGCCGATGGAAAAACAGTGAACAGTAAGGGAAGATATGTTGGAAAGGTGCTTACTAAAAAATGGGAAAGACAGAAACAAGGCAAATGGGATTTCTTTGATGCCGATGGAAGATTAATTCGGTTCGAAAACTACAGGGACAATTTATTGAATGGTGAATCGAAGGTATTCTACTCTAACGGACAAGTTTCGCATGAAATGGTATATCTCAATGATAAGATGAATGGACCATTCACGGAGTATACAGTGGAAGGCAAGGTGAGTAAAAAAGGAATTTATAAAAATGGGATTTACGACGGAAACATTGTCGTGAATTATGACAGCGGAAAGAAGAAGGAGGAAGGGAAATTTGTGAATGGGGTGCGTGATGGAGGTTGGAATTTTTATCTAGAAACAGGGTTGCCCGAGTTGACGATTTGGTTCAAAAACGATAAAATTGAAAAGAAACATTACGCAAACGGAACTTTTCAAACCTACTATGACTCTGGAATTCCTCAGTCTGAATACACATATAAGAACTATAACAAAGAGGGTGCTTTTGTGGAGTATTACGACAAAGGCGCATACGAGCAAATCCCAGCTTCTCCCGAGGATGTCGCTCAAGGAATTGCGTATCGCGAACAATTGAAAGGAACACAAGTGAAGCAAAAAGGAAAATACCTAAGCGGTCAATTGAATGGAGAAGTCTTATACTTCAAAATTTCAGGTGAGTTGGAAAAGACCGAGATGTATGAAAACGGAACATTGAAAGAAACGAAATAGAATTATGAGGAAATATTACAAAGTACTTTTAATTCTGACTTCTTTTTTGTGGGTGAACGGGCTATTCGCACAGTCTTCTTACAACACGTATTTCGTGCAATTCACAGATAAAGAGAACTCAGCTTACTCACTTTCAAATCCGAGAGAATACCTCTCAGAAAAGGCCGTTGAAAGAAGAATTCGAACGGGAGTGGGTTTCGATTCGCTCGATCTACCTGTCAATGCAACTTATATTCAGCAAGTTCTTCAACAAGGAAATTCAAATTTGTTGTTGAAGAGTAAGTGGTTCAATTCAATTACTGTTGAACTTTTAGATACTGCTGTTGCGGCAGTATGGAAACAACAAGTGGAGGATCTGCCTTGTGTCTTTCAAGTTAAATCGTTGCCAAGTGTTCCACTAGAAAAGATTTCAATTCATAAAGGAACACAGTCTGAAGAGGGAATGGTTTCAGACGATTTTTATGGTCCGAGTTTCCGTCAGACTGAAATGTTAAACGGACATTTGCTGCATCAATTGGGGCTGAATGGACAAGGAATGGACATTGCCGTTTTTGATGGCGGGTTCAGGAATGCTGATGTATTGCCAGCCATGGCTCATCTTTTCGAAGAAGGACGTATTATTGAGACACATGACTTTCTGAATTTCACTTCGCCGAATGTGTTTGATGCTTCTACACACGGAACGATGGTTTTGAGTCATATGGCTGGAATCATGCAAGATTCACTTTACGGAACAGCTGTTGAAGCCAACTATTATTTGTTTCAAACGGAAGATGTTTTTCGTGAAGTTCGGCTGGAAGAGGATACATGGATTCAAGCAGCGGAGTGGGCCGATAGCATTGGAATAGATGTGATAAACTCAAGTTTGGGATACTCACTATTTGATGAAGATTACATGAACTATTCAACTTCCGATATGAATGGTTCAACCACCCGAATTTCCCAGGCAGCGGAAATTTGCGCGTTGAAAGGAACCCTTGTCGTGAACAGCGCTGGCAATAGTGGCGATGATTCATGGCACGTCATTACAGCTCCTTCGGACGCTGAACATGTACTGTGTGTTGGGGCAGTTGACTTAAATGGCACACACGCTTCCTTTTCAGGATATCACCCGCCCGGATTGAACGATGTCAAACCAAATATTGTAGCCATGGGAAGGCAGACGGTATACGCGGCTTCAGATAGTACAATTGCGAGGGGAAACGGCACGTCTTTTAGCTCTCCGATTATTGCAGGAATGGCAGCCACACTGTGGCAAGCCTTTCCAACAGCAACGAATATGGATATTTTCAATGCCATTGAAAAAAGCGCAAGTTTGTATTCAACTCCTAATGATTCTATGGGATACGGGATTCCTGATTTTTGGAAGGCTTTCGTCAATCTTTCCAATCAGATTTACAGTCAACCGAATGAACATTCGGTCCTTGTTTTTCCGCAGCCTTCAGAGGGTCAATTTGAAATTCGAGTGGAAGGTATTTTCCCTAATACTAATAATTACCATTACCTATACGATAGCAGTGGAAGGTCTCTTAAGTATTACAAATGGGATTACAACTACAGTGAGCCATGGGCAATCTACCATTTAGATTTAACCACTCAACCGGTTGGACAGTATTATTTTGTAATTGAATCTTCTCAAGGAATTCAAGTAGTTCCCCTTCAAAAGAAATAAATATGAAAAATGTAGTTTTACTCTTTATCGGATTTCTTAGCGCCTCTCTGTCTTTTGGTCAAGGTCTTGGACATACCACGATGACGTTCGTTGATGCTACTAGAAACAATCGTTCAATTCCATGTGAAGTATATTATCCGGCTCTTTCAGCAGGAGATGATATTGCAGCATTGGCCCCCTCATTTTTAGCATTAACAGGTTATCCAGCAGTAGCAGTAGGTCATGGTTTTGTAATCGGAGCTGCGAATTATTCGTTGATTGCGGAACAGTTAATTCCCTTCGGATTTGTTGTTGCATTGGTGAATACGGAAACAGGATTTGCTCCAAGTCATGAGAATTTTGGTTTGGACTTGGCATTTGTAACACGCGCCCTTCAACTCGAATCTCAAAATTCATCTTCGATTTTACACAACATCGTGCATCAAGAAAGAGAGGCAATAATCGGACACAGCATGGGTGGAGGAGCAGCGTGGATAGCAGCGGCGTCAGACCCGTTAATTGATGCAATAGTGGGATTGGCCCCAGCGGAAACTAATCCGAGCGCGATTGCAGCAGCTTCATCGGTAAATTGCAATACACTTGTTTTCTCAGGGAGCGACGATTCAGTAACTCCTCCTGCCGATAATCATCAACCCATTTTTGATGGAACCAATGCAGGATGCAAAACATTTGTGTCATTAACAGGAGGCTCGCATTGCGGATACATAAACGCAGGCACATTGTGCGACTTTGGAGAGCCTCTAGGTGGAAGTTTAGCCAGAGCAGATCAACAAGAAGCTTATTTAACATTGATGACAGCTTGGCTTCGTTATTTTTTAAATGCGGAATGTGTTGAAGCGCTATATACAGACTATGTAACATCTCATTCCTTTGTATCAGCGGATCCTCTTGCTGCTTGCATGCTCTGTGGAAATGTGAGTGGAGTGCAGTCGAAACAAGTGAGTGTTTTTCCAAATCCGAGTGAAGGCGAATTCGCTATTCAATGGAAAGGAGAAGTCTACAATCAAATTGAAATATTCGAGGCTACAGGAAAAATAATAGTGAAGGAAAAACTTTTACAACAAGAAATTTTCAACGTAAACGAGAAGTTAAAATCTGGAGTTTATTGGGTGAAACTTTCGAATGAAAAATCAATAGCAACTCAAAAGGTTATTGTTGAATAATGAAATGAAAAACCCCGCAAGTGCGGGGTTATCTTTGTGCGCCCACCTGGGCTCGAACCAGGGACCCACAGATTATGAGTCTGTTGCTCTAACCAACTGAGCTATAGGCGCGGGACGGCAAATTTAAGAATAATGCATCTTTGTACAACATGAAAATATTCATAAAAAACATAAAATCACTCTACGGGACTCATTCTCAGGAAGTCTCGCATGTGAAAGGAACGAATATGAATGTGCTCCCATGTATTGAAAATGCATGGTTGGCAGTGGAGAACGGAACCATCGCAGCTTTCGGCTCAATGGATGAATTTGATGGGATAGAAGATTGGCGCGATTTAACAGTCATTGATGCGGCTGGAAAGTATGTTCTTCCCGGTTGGTGCGACAGTCATACACACACCGTGTTTGCAGCTTCGCGCGCAGACGAGTTTGAAGATCGATTAAACGGATTGACATACGAGGAAATAGCAAAGCGTGGTGGTGGTATTTTGAATAGCGCGAAGAAACTCGCTTCTATGAGCGAAGATGAATTGTTCTCTTCCGCGTTTGAACGTTTGAATGTGATGATGCAACAGGGAACCGTTGCTGTTGAAATTAAAAGCGGATACGGTCTCGACGAAGAGAACGAATTAAAAATGCTTCGCGTTATTAAACGATTAAAGTTGGAGCATCCCATTGAGATTAAATCGACTTTCTTGGCATTACACGCGATTCCCATTGAATATAAAAATAGAGTAGAGGATTTTGTTGATCTTATGGTGAATAAAGTTCTTCCAAAGGTTGCTGCAGATGGACTCGCAGATTTTGTAGATGCCTTTTGTGAGGAAGGCTATTTCTCCGTGGCACAAATGAATCAATTAATAGACGCTGCTCAAGAGTTAGGTATTCCTGCTAAGGTGCACGTAAATCAATTCAATGTCATTGGTGGAGTAGATGCCGCGGTCAAGCGAAATGCGCGCAGTGTTGATCATCTGGAAGAACTCACCGAACAGGATGTAAATGTTCTGTTGGAAGGAAATACAATGCCCGTGTCACTTCCAGCGTGTTCATTCTTTTTGCGAATTCCATACACGCCAGCTCGAAAAATAATCGATGCAGGTTTGCCAATCGCTTTAGCAACTGACTTCAATCCCGGTTCTTCTCCTTCTGGAAATATGAATTTTGTAAACAGTCTCGCTTGCATTCAACAACGCATGTTGCCCAATGAAGTGGTAAATGCATCTACCTTGAACGGTGCATTCGCAATGGACGTGCAAGATGTTTTAGGAAGTATGACAATTGGAAAGAAAGCTTCCCTGATCATAACAAAACCTTTGAATTCATTGGCTGAATTATTTTATTACTTCGGCGAAAACAACATTGATCAAGTAATTGTTGAAGGAAAAATTGTAGAGGGAAAAGCTAACTAACTTCGCGACATGGCAGGAAACACGTTTGGAAATTTATTTCGTCTTACCACATTTGGTGAATCGCACGGTCCCGCTATTGGAGGTGTCGTTGACGGTTGCCCTGCGGGAGTTGTCATTGATGAAGTTTTTATTCAAATAGAATTGGATCGACGTAAGCCGGGGCAAAGCGATCTAACCACTTCACGAAAAGAATCTGATCGTGTTCAAATTCTTTCTGGTGTTTTGAATGGAATAGCTACCGGTGCGCCCATAGGTTTTATCATTCAAAACGAAGATCATAATTCTAGCGACTACGATAATTTGAAAGATGTATTTCGTCCCGGACACGCCGATTATACTTGGCAAGAGAAGTTTGGAATTCGTGATCATAGGGGAGGTGGAAGAAGCTCGGCGAGAGAGACGGCATGTCGCGTGGTTGCTGGAGCAATTGCGAAGTCGGTGCTAAACCGAATGAACATTCGGGTGAGTGCTTATGTGAGTAGCGTTCATAAAATCATGGTTCCAGTTACTTATGATAAATTGAATTTGGATGGGATTTACAGCTCAGCTATTCGTTGTCCACATGAAGAAACGGCCGCTCGAATGGAAGCTGCAATTCGTCAAGCCAAAGAAGAGAAAGACAGTCTCGGTGGAATAATTACATGTATCTCGTCAGGCGTTCCGGCCGGATGGGGAGAACCTGTTTTTGATAAACTGCATGCTCAATTAGGGCACGCTATGCTCTCAATAAATGCAGTTAAAGCATTTGAAATTGGTGACGGTTTTTCTTCCACATTTAGAAAAGGAAGTGAGAACAACGATTCCCTTCAAACCAATCATGACGGTGGAATACAAGGCGGTATTTCAAATGGAAAGGATATCGTATGCAAAATTGCTTTCAAGCCAACCAGCACCATAGGAAAGAAACAAATCGCACGCGATTCAAACAATCAAGAAGTTGAATTAGAAGCAGCTGGAAGGCACGATCCATGTGTTCTTCCACGTGCAGTAGCAATTGTTGAAGCAATGGCAGCGATAACGTTGTTAGACGCTGCATTGCTTTCTAAAACCAATAAAGTCTAGTTTATTCAACAATCAATTTAACCGTGGAACTGTTGTTGTTGTCCTGCACTTTCACGAAATAAACTCCAGCACTTATTCCATTCAAGTCAATGTCTATTGAACTTGCTTTGTCAGAACGATTGATGCGTTCTTGTTTGCAAACTTGTCCTTGTATGTTGTACAAAGAATAAGTCAAACGTTCATCAAATCCATTCGCAATGAGTTTAACTTTTTGCTTGGCAGGATTAGGCATGAGTAGAATTTGCGTTGCATTGGCTTGCTCTTCTTCAACACCAACAAGATTTGTATTCCAATAAAAATATTGTTCAATTTCAGCGCCGAAGTCATTTTCGAATTGTTTGAAATATGCTCCTGCCGCGCGGTCTAGATTGCAATAACCATTTCCATCGTTGTTAGCGAAAAACGAAAGTCCGTCTCCACCTGTGTCTGTGATTTTAAAACGGTAGCAACCTGCGTTTAATTGAAGGGTGTCTCTATGCGTGGTGTTGGCTTGTGTGAATGATTTAGTGAATATCGGATTGTCGTTTATGTCGTATAACGTATATGCGCTTTCCCAGTATGAGGCATTCGTTCTAAAAATGATAATGAGTTTGTTATTATCAGTATTCGGTAAATAAGAATATACAGGAGGACGAGTAAATGCAGATTCAGCATGGTTATTCGAAGGGTTGTTATCTGCACCATCGGCGCTTTCACCAAGATCAATAAAGAATCTTCCGGTTGTGGAAGTTGCAGTCCAAAGTGCAGGATCGCTGTAGGTTAATTCAACCACCTCACTTTCCATAAAGTCAAGGTTTCCAGTCCAAGTATAGACTTCTGTAGCACCGCCAATAACACCATAGGAAATCTTAACATCGGTCAATGGTTGTGATCCTTTGTTTCGCAAAACGAATTTCGGATTGTCGCAAATGGGGTTCCAACGCGAATGATTTTCCCAATTGCTTGGCGCGAGGACTTGTTCAATTTCAGGGTCGTGTGAATGATTTTTTTCACCATAATAAATCATTTGGCTTTCCGTAACATAGTTTCCGTAAGGATCAGTAGTGATGTTGTATTCAGCGCTAACTTGATTGTTTTGAACGAAGGGTGTTAATTCGAATTCTTCGGTCTTCCCTTCCATTCCAGGGCACCATCCTGCGCGAGCATAGATCCATGTTCCTCCTTGCGGAAAGAGCGGGTTCTTGTCGCAGTCGTGCATAATTTCCCAACTGAAAGTTGGGCTTCCATTTACATTAATTGAATGTGTGTTGTAACAAAATTCGCCGCAGTTGTTCGCGTCGTTTCCGAATCCATGTCCAGTTAATGTGGTGCGAAGTTTCAATTCACTTTCGTTGGGTTGAAGAGTGAATGTCTTTTCATTAACAACATTGTTGAATCCACCAAGACCCCAGTTGCCTTGCCATACGTTCGCAATGCGCTTCACATCACGAGCGGGAGTTCCTTCAATGAATACAAATTTCAAATCTAAAAGTTCTTGCCAGTTTCCGGCTTCGAGTTCAACACTGTCGCGAAGCAAGTTTGCGAAATCGGTAACATCATATATCCATGTCCAACCGTCGCCCAAATCCAATTGAATTCCATACGGAGTAATGAAACGGCCTAATTCATAGCGATTAACAACGTCGAAAGGAGCGCTATAGTAGAAGAGCGTATCGTTAGTTAAAATCTCGTCTTCAGCAGCAAACGTACTATCGATTTTTGCGCCAAGTGAATTGTAAGTGAATTGCCAACGCGATAAGTAAGTCGTTGCAATGTTTAGAATTTGTGGATTGTGATTCACAATTTCATATTCAATTTTTGAAATGGGCGCATCAGATACTTCAACATTAATTGTATTCGTTGTTTGCGCAGTTGTTAAGGTATTTCCTTGAGTGAAATGCGTTTTAGGTCTGAAGTCTAAAGCCTGAGCGCCCTGAGTTAATTCGTATCCGTTGTATGAAATAAAATTCGGATTGCCTAAAGTGTAACCGTTGAAATTATTTCCTGAAATATCATTTACAGCGCCGTTGCTATCGTTGTTGAAGTTGTATTGCACCAATAGCGAAGGATCGTTTGGCCCGCCGGAATAAATGTTTTGAATTTCAATTTCGTTCAACTCGCTTGAGAAAACGCTGAAGTCGTCGATGTCACCGCGATAGAAATTACTCCAAGTAGAAGCAGCACCAATGCTGAATTGGGTAATGTTGCTCATAGGAAAAACTTTACCTGTTCCGCTGTGCCAAAGAACTCCGTTGAGGTAGGCTTTCATTTCTCCGGTCACTGTGTTTTTTGTAAATGCCCAATGGTTCCAAACGCCTTCATAATCTGCAGGATTAGCGGCTTTATCTATACGGTCATAAGCTCCTCCTGAATTGCCAGCATCCCAATACACGCGGCTGTTGCTCCAAGGTAAGTGTGCATTCAGCACGCGGTTGTTGCTGCTGTTTTTTGCTTCGAAAGTTGTTCCGTTTTCGGGCTGTGCATTCGCATCGCCGCGTAACCAAAAGGCAATGGTTACTTCGGTAGATATGGATGCGAACGCTGAAGCGGGAATACGAATTTCATCGTTGCCATCGAACCGAACGAATTTATTATTTCCAATTGAGGCTATTGCATTTAAGTTGGAAGCTTCTCCCAATGCGGCAATGCCTAACTCTGAAGGGTTTCCGTCGTACGATACTTCAACAAGAATGTTACTTGTTCCGTCCCATACGAAAGGGGAGTTCAAGGTTAAATAGAAAGTTCCGTTTTGATTTACCTCTGTATTGCTTAAGTAGTAGGTACTCATCGCGCTGTTGTCCAAAGCGGTCAACGTACTTGAAGTGGTTTGCTTCAATCGAATTCTTAAATTTTGATAATTGCCTGCGTTGCCTGTTAAGTCGAAACCGATTTGCCAAATATTTCCAGCTTGAACACCAGCGCTAGCAAGTTCTGTTGAAGAATAGAGCCATTGGTAGCGTGCGCTTGCATCACCGGCGAATGGTGCGTTCGATGATTGACCATTGCTGCCAACGCTATACGAAAGTGCATCTCCGGGATTGTTTAATGTTGAAGTGATTTGTTCCGTTTGAAAAATATCAAAGGGAGCGGCAGAGCGAATTGCAGCCGTGCTGAAATTCTGATTGTTGATGAGGTAATGTGGATGCTGTTGAAGGGTAGAGTCAAGCGCTCCTGTGTGCTCGAAAAGGTAGTTGTAGGACAAGTAGTCCCATTCGCCGCATGGAAAGCCCAATCCACCTGCTGTTCCGTCGCTGAAGCATTTCAACGTGTGATACATCAAGACCTTTTGGTAATTCACACCATTGTTCGAAGCAGGGAATTGAAACCACCTTCTTCCAGGCGAGTCGTAGCCGGTTGCAGGATTGTTTTGTGCTTCAAACGTATAGGTTTGAACAATTGTGGTATCCCCTGGCTGTGCAACAGAATGAATGGATAAAGCAAGGAAAAGAAAAAGGTATAGGTGTTTCATTTGAAAAGTTTATGCGTTATAAAGATAAGTAAAATCAGGGTATACAGCGTTTTTATGGCATAAGCATTTCTTGACTTTCCTTAGTAGTCATTAGATATTCGAATCATGAAAGAAGAATTTTTACATTTCGTTTGGCGAACACAGTCGTTCTCCCAACTGCCTTTGACAACAACAGATGGCAATGTTGTACAGGTTGAATACGCTGGTTTTTTAAACCGACATGCGGGACCAGATTTCATGGATGCGCGGGTTCAAATCGGAGACGTCCTTTGGTGTGGCCCGGTTGAACTTCATTTGAAATCATCGGACTGGTTGCTACATGGCCATACCGGAGATCCTCGATACGACAATGTAATTCTGCATGTTGTTTACGAAATGGACCAGCAAGTTCCAGCTAACGTTCCTACCCTGGAATTAAAAAAATACATCATTCCGGGTCAATGGGAAACGGTTCAACAATGGAAAAACATTCAGGACCACATTCCTTGTGGTGGTAATTTCGGAGACTTGCGCAGTGTTGTTCGAATAAATTGGATCAACCGAATGGCGGTAGAGCGTTTAGAAAAAAGAGTTTCCGAGTGGCGCAGCAGATCATCGGAACTAAACGGAGATCTTTTGCAGCTGTTTTACGAAAAGTTTTTTCGAGCCTTTGGTTTTGGATTGAACGGAGAGTTATTTGAAAATGTGGCAACGCGATTTACTTTTCGCAATTCGCTCAGATTGATAGATGAACCTGAATTGTTGAGCGCGGTTTTACTGCAGATGTTCGGATTCGAAACAGCGCGGTCGAAAGCGGTTGTTTGGAAAAAGGCTTCAGCCCTCATTGAAGCCAATCAATGGAATGCTCTAGCACCTCAAGCGCTCAATACGGGAAAAATACGCCCGAAAAGAAACAATAAAGTTCGCATCGAGCAATTAGCCGATGAACTTCCTCAAATCTCGCTCTGGTGGAATATGATCTTTAATAAAGCCGAAATGAAGGAGTGGAAATTAGAGTTGTATAAAAAAGGAAGAATGAATCCGTTGTTCGCTCATTTGGCTGTTAATGTGTTTGCACCGTTGTTGTTTTTTCTTCACGAAAGAAAAATGGATGAGTCTTATGCCGAGAGGGCACTCGAGTTATTAGAACTAATTCCGCTTGAAGACAATCGAATTACGCGCTTGTGGAAAATTCACGATGTTGTTGGAACCAATGCACTAGAGTCGCAGGGACTCATTCATTTGTATGGAATGTACTGTGAGCCTAGAAAATGCCTAAATTGCGCTTTAGGTGCTGAAAAACTGAAACGAAATGAATTTTATGAAGTCCTTATTTGATTTTTGTGAGCTCAGATTTTTTGGGGTTTGCGAAGCTTTAGGTAAGAAGCTAGATATGAATTCAAACAGAATACGTCTTTCATTTGTCTATCTTTCTTTTCTAACCTTTGGTTCGCCCATTGTCATCTATTTGGTTCTTCATTTTTGGCAAAAGCATTCGTTAGCGGGTTTTCGCCTTCGGAAAAAGAATCGGATTTGGGAGTTAGACTAACTTTTTTCTATGCTATTGCACTGAAAGCTTGGAAGTTTGAAAGTTTTTCGTACTTTTGCCGTCCATTTTAAAATCAATATATCATGAATCGTTACGAAACTGTTTTCATTTTGACTCCCGTGCTGTCTGATGATCAGGCGGCGGAAACAGTAGACAAGTTCAAAAAATTTCTGAAAACAAAAGGTGCTTCGATTAAACACGAAGAGAACTGGGGCCTCCGCAAATTGGCCTACCCAATTCAGAAAAAATCAACTGGTTTCTACTATCTAATCGAGTTTGAAGCTGCTGGAGATGTTATAGGTGTTCTAGAAACTGAATTCCGTCGCGACGAGCGCATTATTCGCTTCTTAACTACTGTAATGGACAAATTCCACCTGGAATATTCAGAAAGCCGCAGAAACAAATTAAAAGAAAAGAAAGCCGCTGCTAAAGAGGCATAACCAAAAAAAATTGAACCCATGAGCGATAATTCAGAAATCCGCTACCTCAATCCCATTGATATTGAAACCAAGCAAGCAAAGTATTGCCGTTTCAAGAAATCAGGTATCAAATACATTGACTACAAAGACGGTGACTTCTTATTGAAATTATGCAACGAGCAAGGAAAGATTCTTCCTCGTCGTCTTACTGGAACTTCGTTGAAATACCAACGTAAAGTTTCTCAGGCAATTAAAAAGGCGCGTCATTTGGCATTAATGCCATACGTAGCTGACATGTTGAAATAAATTAAGGAGGACTAGTCATGCAAATTATACTAAAAGAAAACATTGAGAAATTAGGAGCTAAAGACGAGATCGTAGCAGTGAAAGCTGGTTATGCTCGTAACTACCTAATCCCAAGAGGATATGCAGTTCCTGCAACAGATTCAGCATTGAAGATGCACGCAGAGAACTTGAAGCAACGTGCTCACAAGGAAACGAAAATTTTGGCTGAAGCGCAAGCAACTGCTGAGAAGATGGCTTCTGTAAGCATTAAGTTGGTTACTAAAGCTTCTGACACCGGAAAAATCTTCGGTAGCATCAACACTATTCAACTTTCTGAAGCTTTAGCGAAAGAAGGTTTTGCAATCGACAGAAAGAGCATTAGCATCTCTGAAGAGCACATTAAGAACTTAGGTACTTATGAGGCTCGTGTGAAATTACACAAAGAGGTAAGTGCTACGTTCAACTTCGAAGTTGTAGGCGAATAAATAGCATATAAGTTATTCTTGAAAAGGCCCGATTTAGGGCCTTTTTTTGTACCTCAGTTTTTCTAATCTAAATTCGCTCGTATGCAGTTCAAATTGATAACAGACTTCACGCCCGGAGGTGACCAACCCGAGGCTATTCACGATTTGGTGAAAGGTCTGAATGAGAATGAGAAGTATCAAACATTGCTTGGTGTAACCGGAAGTGGTAAGACGTTTACCATTGCCAATGTCATTGCACAAACCCAGCGGCCAACGTTAATACTTAGTCACAACAAAACATTAGCAGCACAATTATATTCCGAATTCAAGCAGTTCTTTCCAGAGAATTTAGTCGAATATTTCGTGAGCTATTACGACTACTATCAACCCGAGGCTTATCTGCCGGTTACGAATACCTACATAGAAAAAGATCTGAGCATTAACAAGGAAATTGAAAAGCTCCGTTTGGCCGCTACAAGCTCATTGTTAAGCGGAAGACGAGATGTCATAGTGGTAGCGAGTATTTCATGCATATACGGTATCGGTAATCCGCAGGAATTTCATAAAAGTGTTATTCCTATTCATGTCGGTATGAAGTTGAGCCGACAGTCGTTTTTGTATAAATTGGTAGAGTCGCTATATAGCCGAACAAATGCCGAACTAGAACGCGGAATGTTTCGCGTGAAGGGCGATACGGTGGATATATTTTTGGCTTATGCAGACTACGCTTTACGCGTGGTGTTTTTCGGAAATGAAATTGAGAGTATCAAGATGTTGGATCCAGTGCTCGGAAAGACATCGACGTCCTTCGATCAGACAACCGTTTTCCCTGCGAACTTATTTGTGACTTCAAAGGAAACGCTGCACGACGCCATCTGGCAGATTCAGCAAGACATGGTTGTGCAGACAGCTAATTTCAACAAAGAAGGGAAAACATTAGAGGCCAAACGCTTAGAGGAGCGAGTGAACTACGATATTGAAATGATGAAAGAACTCGGGTACTGCTCGGGTATAGAAAACTATTCACGATATTTCGATAGAAGACAAGCAGGCGAGCGGCCGTTCTGTTTGTTAGATTATTTTCCCGATGATTTTTTAATGGTTATTGATGAGAGTCACGTGGCGGTTCCGCAGGTAGGGGCTATGTTTGGAGGAGACCGTTCGCGAAAAGTGAATTTGATTGAACACGGATTCCGATTGATTTCAGCCATGGATAATCGTCCGCTGACCTTTGATGAATTTGAATCGATTCAGAACCAAGTCATCTTTGTCTCAGCTACACCTGCCGATTTTGAATTACGCAAGACAGAAGGTGTTGTGATAGAGCAGGTTGTTCGTCCTACCGGATTGCTAGATCCTCCTATCGAAGTTCGTCCTTCCTTAAATCAAGTAGATGATTTAATGAATGAAATTCAGAAAACAATAGAGGCGAATGAAAGAGTTCTAGTGACCACGTTAACCAAGCGCATGGCGGAAGAACTTCATAAATATCTCGAGCGAATGAATGTGAAATGCAGATACATTCACAGTGAAGTAAACACACTCGAGCGAATTAATATTTTAGCGCAGCTTCGCGAAGGCGATATAGATGTGCTCATTGGAGTGAATTTATTGAGGGAGGGTTTAGATCTTCCAGAAGTAAGCTTGGTTGCCATACTGGATGCCGATAAAGAAGGTTTTTTAAGGAACAGAAGATCGCTTACTCAGACTGCTGGAAGGGCTGCACGTAATGTGCACGGCAGAGTTATTTTGTATGCCGATAAAATTACAGGCAGCATGGCGCAGACCATTGATGAGACCGAGCGCAGACGACAGAAGCAAATGGAATTTAACACGCTGAATGGAATTGAACCCACTCAGATTGTGAAGCACAAGTCGTCCATTCTTCGACAAGCCAGCGATATTCTTGAAATGAAGCCGCGCATGTATTCCGAAGGAGATTTTTCAAGGCCATCTATTGCCGCAGATCCGGTAATGGCAAATTGGGGAGAGAAAGAAATTCAGAGAGCAATGTCTGCTTCAAGACGCAAAATGGAAAAAGCGGCAGAGAATTTGGAATTCATGGAAGCGGCTCAATACAGAGATGAGATGAAGGCCCTTGAAGAACGATTAACAGAACTAAATTCAAATCCATTATGAAAAAGCACTTGACTATTTTTTCAGCAACGCTTTTACTGTTGTTGGTTGTTTCATGCAAAAGGAACAAAGAGGTGGCAGCAGTGCCCGTAAAAGATTTTCCAAGTATAGAAAATATTATACCCATTCAGTTGCCAACGGAAATAAATTTCAAAGGTCAAACAGATAATTTTGAAGTGCTAGAAGCGCATCAGGATAGAGGGTTCTTAATCGTCAAAGTGGCTTATTCTGGTGGATGCAACGAGCATTTTTTCGAAGTCTCTTGGGACGAACGTTATATGAAAAGCTTACCTCCGCAAGTGAATGTGCGACTTACCCATGTCAACAATGACGATGCCTGTCGAGCGCGATTAGAGAAAGAGCTTGCGATAGATCTTCGTAAGTTGTTTTTGAGCACTCCAAACGATGTAGTCGTTATTTTGAATGGAAATGCAGAAGGTAAAATCCTTGTTGCTCCTCAGGAATAGGAATT
>JBILTF010000134.1:0-2655 GCA_044371675.1 Flavobacteriales bacterium | reverse complement strand
CGACACGCATTTCGTGAAAGACTATTTCACTCCGGAAATCTTGAAGAAAGAATTGTCGGTGGAAGAGACGGAAGTCGCGGCTATTGCTGCTGAGATTTTGTTTCAGCAAGACAATACTTCTGCTTCGGCGAGTTCAACAAACGAGCACAAAACCAGTGCTTGGAAGCTTCGCGCTAGAGACTAATCTTTTGAAACTCACACCAGCGTTGCATGCCTTCGGAAGCACCGGAGGCAATGGCGTTGAAACCTAGCTTCGTTGCAAGTTCCGGAACCTTCGGATCAACAACCCAACGCTCTGCTTTGAGCGGAACGTTGTAAAGCAATCCCGCTGCTGGATAAACTTCCAGAGAAGTTCCGAGGACCATAAAAATATCTGCCTCTTCTACTAACTCAGCAGCGTCTTGAAGCAACGGGACATCTTCTCCGAACCAAACGATATGCGGACGTAAAGGTTTTCCGTGTGCGCATGCACTTGAAGTCGATTGGGCAATTTGCCCAATTTCATTTACGCAACAAGAGCTTCTCATTTTAGTCAGCTCTCCGTGAAGATGAAGGATGCTTGAGCTACCGGCACGTTCGTGAAGGTTGTCTACGTTTTGCGTAATGATAGAAACACGGAAGTGTTTTTCCAATTGAGCAAGAATGAGGTGTCCGTTGTTGGGTTGCACTTCGTTCAATTGCAATCGACGTTGGTTGTAGAACTCGGTTACAAGATTGGGATTGCGTTGCCAAGCTTCTGGTGTTGCAACGTCTTCAATGCGGTATTGCTCCCACAGTCCGTTGGAGTCGCGAAAGGTATTAATACCGCTTTCGGCGCTGGTTCCAGCGCCAGTTAAGACCACTAAATGTTTCATGAAATGAAATTAAATCATCATTCGCATACGCTTCAACAAGAATTGAAGCATACAGTTTTGTATTCCATCTTCAATTGAAGTTTGAAAATAGTCAACTCCAATTTGTCCAGCCTTCAACTGCAATGAAGTGCGGAATGCATTCATTTTTTCTTGATACGATTTGCGAAGTTCATGCGGATGCGCTTTTACCTCCTCGCCCGATTCCAAATCGACAAATGAATAAGGTCTGTTTTCAAAATTGAAATCCAATTCCTGTTCTTGATGCACTACGTGAAAGAGAATCACTTCATGTTTGTTGTGACGCAGGTGTTGAAGCGATTGAAACACTTCTTCCACTTGCTTGGAGTCGTCGAGCATATCACTGAATACAACCACCAAACTTCTTCTGTGTATACGTTCGGCTATCTCATGAATGATTGCAGAAACGTTGCTGTTGTTTTGGTAGGAATTCGCACTTTGCTCCAACCACTTCTCCATTTCAGAATATAAATAGTGAATGTGTGCTTGACTGCTTCCCGCTTTGGTGTGAAGCATCAGTTCGTTTGCGAAAAAGCTGAGTCCAACAGCATCGCGCTGACGCTTCATGAACTCCATAACACTTGCTGCTCCGTATAGCGCGAACTTCAACTTATTCCATTCTTTGCCTTCGGCATTTTTAATGGTTGGAAAAAGCATGGAAGAAGAAACATCTACTACTAATTGACAACGGAGATTGGTTTCTTCTTCGTAACGCTTCACAAAGTGTTTGTCTGTGCGCGCCAATAATTTCCAATCGAGATGTCTTGTCGACTCTCCAGCATTGTACAATCTGTGTTCAGCGAACTCTACCGAAAAACCATGATACGGAGATCGGTGCATTCCAGTAATAAATCCCTCTACCGCTTGTTTGGCAAGCAATTCAAGCGATGAATATGATTGTATGTATGATCGATCGAAGTTTATTGGCATTTTGTAAAATTAGGCTAATTGCAAATATGAAATAAAAGTGGACACAAAAATCAATTACTTTGTAACTATGGACATAACTATTAACACCCCTGCATTATTGTTTCCGGCAATTAGCCTAATCATGTTGGCCTACACCAATCGTTTTCTTGCATTGGCTAATGTCATTCGAAATCTCCATGACCGCTACAAAGGACGTGAGCCAAAGGAAGCAGCACTTCTTCACGCCCAAATAAAGAACTTGAAATTTCGGCTGAGACTGATAAAAAACATGCAGATTCTTGGCGTGCTGAGTTTCATACTGGCTATAATTTCCATGTACTATATATACCGGGAAGAAATGGATTTCGCAGAATACACATTCGCTTCTTCTCTCATTATATTTTGTTCGTCTCTCATCCTTTCACTTGTTGAACTAATAAATTCCACTCGTTCGCTAGAAATAGAGCTGAGCGATATGGCGGGTTTGGAAGACAGTATATTGGATTATCTAAAAAAAATGATTAAATAGCCAATGGCGAATGTTGCAGAGCAACGAATGTCTGCGACGAATGCTTCGCTGGCTAAAACAAAACTTAGCGGATGATGACAACAGAACCGGTTAGTTCAATAGGTTCGGAGAAAGAAGAGGTAATGATTCGCAAAGACCAGGTGTAGCCATCTATTTGAGCGTAATATTCATTTCCTTGAACGTTTCCAATCCAGGCTTGCTGAGGATCTTGTGAATAGAAGATGCGTTCACCGTATCGATTGTAAATCCCAAATTCATATTGAATTTCATTCAAATTGAATCCTGAAAGTACTGGAAAGAATATATCGTTCAGTCCGTCTTCATTAGGGGAAAATGAATTCGGAA
>JBILTF010000085.1:0-9486 GCA_044371675.1 Flavobacteriales bacterium | reverse complement strand
TTGCTCCAACAATATTCGCAAGAGATTCAGTAAGCACTTCGTGGTAATTGTACCAAGGGCGCTTCGCATCGAAATGTCCTTCCACACCAAACTTCTCCCAGTCGCTTAATTCTTGAAGCAAATACTCTTTCACACCTTTTGGCTGAAGCCCGAGCGAGTTACCCGTGAAGTATAACATGGGGGCTCCGTCATGTTTCGGAATGAAATATTCTTCATGCAGAGATTTTAACGAATCGTTTTCATCTTTCATCTTCGCAAACTGCTCTGTATTCTCCCAAGCGCTCATAATTGTGAATTATTTGAATGCAAATTTAGTGGAACCTACGTGACTATCTTTGTCCGACTTCATGATTAAAGCAAGTTCTCATATTTTCCTTTCGTGCTTGTGCGTTGCTTTTCTTGCTTCCTGCCAAGACAATTCGAACCATTCAAAAAAAAATGAGTTGCACGAAGTTGTTCCTTCAAAAAAAGAAATTAGCTATTTCAATACACTCCTGGATTCTACCTTCAAGATTGAATCAAAAGACTCTTCACTCAGGATTATTCAAAATCTATATTTTGAAATCGACGAAGAAAACAAAGATGGGATTTTCACCTTTCGAGGTGGAAATCAGAGAAACTCTCCTGTACGAGGAGAAATTTCCTTTCAACCCAAAAAAATAAAAATCGATTGGGAATTTAGGACGGCCATTGATTCTATGAACGGTCCGTTCGGTTATTGGGGTGGAGGTGCCGGTTGGACAGGACAACCCCTTGTTGTGAATTGGAAGAAAAATGAAATTCCTTTGTTGAGCAATTTGAATCCAGCGTTTCTTTCAAGAAACGAACTGAAAGAAATCATTCAGATTTCATTGTCTGGAAAAATATACTTCCTCGATTTTGAAACCGGTATTGAAACTCGTCCTCCTCTATTCATTCGAAACCCTATAAAAGGAACACCAAGTATTGATCCGAAAAACAAGGATTTATTGTTTGTTGGGCAGGGTATTCCACACCGCGGAAAAATGGCTTGGCGGGTGTTTCATTTAAAGAAGCTATCACTCATTCACGAACAGATTCTACCTTCCGCATTTTCCTATCGGAAATGGGGAGCTTGCGACGCCTCTCCCCTGCTAGACACAGCGAGTATGACCCTGATTTGGCCTACTGAATCAGGTGTTATTTATCGCACGAACTACAGTGACACTTCGTTTAATTCTGTTGAACAATTCCGTTACAAACTTCCAGCCTCTCATCACCAGGGAATAGAATCGAGTCCATGTGCATACAAGCAACTGGGCTATTTCACAGATAACGGCGGCAATGTTTTTTGCGCCGATTTGCGCAACATGCAGCCGCGTTGGCATTTCTTCAACACTGATGATTCTGATGCTTCGCCAGTGCTCTCCCTTGAAAATGAAATCCCTTTTATTTTTATAGGAAATGAAGTAGACAAGCAGGGATCGAAAGGATTCGGATATCTCAGAAAACTTAATGCGCTAACAGGAAAAGAGATCTGGCACTTTGAAAGAGAATGCTATTCTTCGGTGGGCGAGAAAGTGAACAACGGAGGAATGCTTTGCACACCTTTGCTCGGAAAGAAGCAAGCGGCTAACATTGTGTACACCATTTTTTCCAGAACAACAGTTAACGGCGCTGGTGAATTGGTTGCGTTGAATAAAGAAACAGGAGCCGTTCTATTCAAAGTGCCTTTCAAACAATACAGCTGGGTCTCGCCCATTGCCCTCTACGATACTAATGGTTATCCCACTTTATTCGTCCCAACGGTTGGCGGGGTAATTTATCTCATCGATGGAATGAATGGAAGCGTGCTCTATTCTGAAAAATTCGGTTGTACTTTCGAGTCTTCTCCAATAGCTTGGGGCAATAGAATCATTCAACCCGCTAGGGGAAACAAAATATTTAGCTTTATTCTCGAATGAAAAAATTAACCGCCCTTCTTTTTTGTTGTGCATTCTTCGCAATTTCTTTCGGGCAAAAATCGAAGTTGTTCAAGGTGGAAAATTCGAAAGCTCCTTATCATTACTGGTGCTATGAACCCGAAAATTACAATGCGCAAAAAGATAGTGCTTGGCCAGTTATTGTGTTTCTTCACGGAAGAAGTTTAAGCGGAACGAATTTAGAAGTTGTTCGGTCTTACGGACTGGTTCATGAATTGGATAAAGGAAGAAATTTTCCGGCAATCATCATTGCACCGCAAGTGAACAAAGGTGAATCTTGGAATCCAGATAAGGTAGTTGCTTGCCTTAGTGAAATTCAAAAAAATCATCGCGTAGATTCAACACGCATTTCAATTACGGGAATGAGTTTAGGTGGTTATGGAACCTTGCATACAGCTGGCCATTACCCTGAAATTTTCTGCGCAGCTGCCGCTTTTTGTGGCGGCGGAAATGCGAAGGATGCGTGCAATCTTTCAACAATTCCAGTTTGGGTGGCGCATGGAAAAAAAGACCGGGCGGTTCCTTTTGGTGAGTCCTATGAAATTGTAGAGCGTATTAAATCGTGTGACGGGCAAAACGTGAAATTCACTGTATTTGAAACGCACGATCACGGTGCATTGGAGCGCATGTTTCGGACAGAAGAGCTTTACGATTTTCTTTTGACCAATAAAAAAGGGAAGCCAACGTACTTCCCTCCTTTCAATAAAAAGTCGTTGAATTAAACCAACGTATTCGTTTCTGTATTCGGGAAGATAACCCAAGGCTTGAAGGTTTTTGCTACTTCAAAGTCCATTTGCGCATATGAACAAACAATAACAATATCGCCTATTGTGCATTTCAATGCAGCTGGTCCGTTCAGGCATATTACGCCACTTCCTCTTTCACCCAAAATAATGTAGGTTTCAAGACGCTCGCCGTTTGCACAGTTTAGCACTTGAACACGTTCCCCCTCTATCATATTTGCAGCGTCCAACAGAATTGGATCTATTGTTATGCTGCCTATATAATTCACATCTGCCTCAGTTACAGTTACTCGGTGAATTTTTGACTTTAAAACCTGAATAATCATAGGCGGCAAATTTAATCTTCATTTCTCATCTTAGCGCCATAATTATGAGAAAGATTTCGAATATTCTTCTGAATTGTTGGTTTCCTCGGATATGCAGTGCTTGCAATCGAAGCTTATCTGTTCGAGAGGAGGGGCTCTGTTTCTATTGCAAGCAATACCTTCACAAGACCAATCATTTCGTGAGAAAGAACAACACGCTATATATTCAATTGGCTTACCGTATGTCGCTTCACAGCGTTCAGTCGCTTTACTTTTTTCAACCTAAAAGCATTGAACAGCGGGCTATTCACGAATTGAAATACAAGAAGAACATGCAGATTGGAAATTTCTTTGGGAAGGAAATGGGGAAGCGTTTATTGAAAACACCATGGCTACATGATGTTGATTTATTGGTTCCTATTCCGCTGCACAGAAACAAAGAACTTGAACGCGGATACAACCAATCGCGGGTTCTCTGCGAGGGAATATCTGAGGAAACTAAACTTCCAATTGCAACTGTTTTAAAAAAACAAAACGCAGGAAAAGGCGCCACCAAAGGAAACCGAATGGAACGAATGAACAGTCGGAAAATTGATTTTCAAATCGATAGTAAAATTCCTTCAAACGTAAATCACATCTTAATTGTAGACGATGTAATAACCACTGGCGCTACATTAGAATCTGCCTTTCAAGTTATACGAAAAGAGTTTCAAGGTAAAATTTCAGTGGTGTCTATCGCTCACACCTTTTAATCCTATCTTTGAGAGCTTCAAATTCATTGATCATGACATACCTCGTTAAAAGAATTTTCATTCTACTCCTCTTCGCTCTTCCTGCCTGCGCATTCACGCAAGTGCAGCAGGGAAAAGTTTTATTGATGAATGGAACCATAGTAGAGAATACTCTTTGGGAAGAAAAAGACGGCTTAATTTACATCTACGATCAGAGAAACAACATTTTCGGAAAAGAAAAAACACGTGCGATTGAACTGAATAAAAGTGAAATCTATAGTCTTTCAAACGGAAGAAAAGAACAGATTCTGTATTACCAAGACACCATGCTTGGCGATTATTACACACCTGAAGAAATGCGAGTGTATTTGGCAGGTGCGGGCGATGCGCGAAAAAACTACAAAGCTCGACACATAAGCGCTATTGGGTTTGCGCTATGCGGCGTTGCAGGATATCTCGTTGGAGATGGCCTACTCATCTTAATTGTTCCTCCAATAACTTATGCCGCCATTCAATATGTTGGAAAAATTAAAATCAAAGAGAAATACATGTCGGATCCTAACTTCAAATACAACGATTTGTACGCCGAAGGATTTGAGCCTCCAGCTCGTTCTCGAAAAATGATTCGCGGCGCTTTAAGTGGACTAGCCGGATCGGTTGCTGGTGTTGTGCTCTCCATCATCAAAAACCAATAAGCATGTTTATAGCATTGCTTCAGAGTTTATCTCTGGCGGGCGCCTCTTGGTTTCTTTTGAATACCGCCAACCCTCAAACTCTGTTTGAAAACACGTTGTTATCCGCAGCGGTATTTTATAGCTATTGGGTTTCTCAAAAACTTCATCAAGCCGCCTACTGGTTGCCATTACTTGTTATTGCAGGCACAATTACTCTCTCGCCGAATGTTCATTCGGTTCTAATGTTAGTGGTTTCTCTTTTCACGATAGCCTATTTCCTTCAACATAAAATTTCATTCCGAAAAACACCCTTGTTAAAGAATATCACCGTAGCGCTGTGTTGGTCTATTCTCATTGCAATTCCAGACACCAAAGAAATTTTTCAGTTAGGTGGAAGTGTGTTCTTCACAACTTTAGCGCTCTCGCTTTGCATTGATTTCGTGCAGCGAAAAGAAGATGAAGGCAAGGTTGAAACAGTTCCGCATATTATCGGAAATAACCTCACGCTTTTCTTCGCTTTGATTTTCGTGCTGATTGGGCACTTGTTCATGCCGACTTCCTTCTATGCGGGAATATTGGCATTGGCCATTCAAGCAGGTCTCACTTACTTTCCTCAGGAAAAACAAAGGGAAGCCCTACGTGAAATTCCCTTTCTTGCCTACGCTTTGGGAATTTATTTGCTGTAAACGTGATCTAAAGCATCGCAGAAATCTACGATTGCCTTGTCGATGTCAGCGTCTGTATGCGCCGCTGAAACGAATCCTACTTCGTAACCACTAGGGCCCAAATAGACACCTCTCTCCAACAAAAATCTATGAAAAGGTGCAAACAATTGACCGCTGTTTTCAGGAATTTCATCCATACGGCGAATGGCTTTTTCCTTCGAGAAAGAAACCCAAAAAATACTTCCCATATTGAAAATACGGAAGACATAATTCTTTTTATCGGCATGAGCTTGAATGGCACTTACCATCTTCACTGTTTTTCTTTCCAACTTCTCGTAGAAGCCGGGCTTCGCACATTCTTTCAATTGAGCCAAACCAGCTGCCATAGCCACTGGATTTCCTGAAAGGGTTCCGGCTTGATAAACGGGACCATCTGGCGCAATTTGAGACATGATCTCGGCACTTGCACCGTATGCACCAACAGGCATACCGCCACCAATGATTTTTCCGAAAGCCAGAACATCGGGCTGAATTCCGTAATAGCCCGAAGCCCCTTCGAAACCTAGACGGAAACCGCTTATAACCTCGTCGAACAACAACACAATTCCCTCACGCGTGCATACTTCACGGAGGTGTTTTAAAAACACACCGTCTTGAATAAGCAGACCATTGTTTGCAGGAACAGGCTCAATAGCCACAACTGCAATTTGTCCGCGGTACATTTCAACTGCCGCATCGAATGCTTCAATATCATTCAACGGAACAACAATTGTTTCGTTGACATAGGCCTGCGGAATTCCAGCGCTGCTGGATGTTCCCAAAGTTGCCAAACCACTTCCCGCTTTAACCAAAAGAGCATCAACGTGGCCGTGATAACATCCTTCAAACTTCAGCACCTTATCTCTTCCGGTATATCCTCTAGCTAAACGAATTGCACTCATAGCCGCTTCGGTTCCGCTGCTCACAAATCTGATTTTTTCTAAATACTTGTGGTGCTGTAAAATGAAAGAAGCCAATTCGTTTTCTTCTCTAGTCGGCGCACCGAAGCTCGCGCCCTTCGCGGCTGTTGTGCAAATAGCTTCTGTTATCGCGTCGTTGGCATGTCCTAGAATAAGCGGTCCCCATGAGCAGCAGAAATCAATGAATTCATTTCCATCGGCATCCCAAACATGAGAGCCTTTTCCTCTTTCAAAAAACACTGGATTTCCACCTACTGATTTGAATGCTCTTACTGGAGAATTCACTCCACCTGGAAAATACTTCTTCGCTTCCACAAAAAGTGCCTCGCTGTTGCTCTGTTTCATGATGCAAACTTACGCTTGAACGAGAAAAACAACGTACTTTAGTTCACCACATTTTTCAATTTGAAATACAGTTTCACTCTTATCTTGTTTTTGGTTGCTTCCTATGTTGTAGCAATTGACTTCCCTATTGAGTCTATTCAAAAGCTAAGAAAACACGGAATAACCGTTACTCCGGAATGTGGCGTTTACTCGACAAGTATTACTGTATCCTTCGAAAACAATTCTTCCTTCAACCTCTTATACAAACTTGGAGCTTCGGATTCTGTTGACTTTCAGCGTTACAAGAACCCCATTCAACTTCAACAGAACACGTATATTCAAGTTAAGCTTGAGGGATCAGGTGCACCTAACACCGTTTTTATCGGGACATTCATTGTGGGAAGGAATCATACCCTACCTGTTATCTGTTTGAAGGTTAATCCGAAAGAATTTTTCCCTCCATCTGGAATTTATGACGGAAAGCTTATTGTTGAAGGCTCAAACGCAAACCCACCACCCGCGGCAGGGAACCAGTTCATTGGCAATTCGTGGAAGAAGACCCCAATACCTTGTTTCGCTCAATTCTTTTACAACAATAAATTGGTTGAAGCTACCGCTTGTTATGTTAAAACCTTCGGCGGATGGACGCTCGGTCTTCCTGAAAAATCGCTTCACCTTTATACCGACACACTTGTTGGAAAGAAAGAGTTCGAATATAAGTTTTTCAAAAACAAACCCTACAACGAATTCGAACATTTGGTTTTAAGAACAAGCGGAAGTGACCAAAATTTCACACGCTTCAAAGATATTAGTATATCGAGTTTTGCAGCAGAACTCATGGTCGACTATATGGATTACCAGCAGGCTATTTTGTACGTAAACGACACCTACTTTGGAATAATCAACCTTCGTGAAAAAATCAATAAGGAGTATCTCGGGTATAATCACAATGCAGCCAAGAACTTCACCCAGCTGCTCGAGCAAGAAGGAGAAAACTCGAAAGATTACCAAACATTAAAGGACTTCGCTGCCGCACATTACGCCGATTCAAACTTCCCCGAAGAAATTGAAAAGTTGATGGATTTGGAAGATTATTTCAATTACAGTTTTCTCGAAATTTATATCGCCAACGTTGATTCACGAGGAAATATCCGTTATTGGAAAGACGCTTCTTCAGACAACAAATGGCATTGGATTTATTACGATGGTGATTTAGCCTGTGCTGGGAATTTCCACCGTCAGAATTTTTTGTTAGAACGAATAAGTCCTGTCCCAACCGATTGGTACAATCCCACATGGGTCACGCATCTTCTTCGTTACACCACTTTAAATCCTGAGCTACGTAATCGCTTCGTTCAGCAAACCTGTTTGCTCATGAGCACTGTCTTGCACAAAGACTCCGTTGTAAATCGCATAGATCAGTTTGCTAATGCCATTGCGCCAGAGATTCCGTACCACGTGAATCGATTTCCAATTGAACAAAAAGAAACTGAAAAAGGTTGGCGGAACCAAGTAAGTAATTACAGAAGGTTTTGGGAAATTCGTCCTGTTTCTATGTATCGTCATGTGAAAGAGGCTTATGGATTGGGAGACTCTGTTCATCTCAAGTTGACAACAAATATTCCGAATGAAAAATTACTGATTGTCAATGAATCGAAACTTCATTTCAATAAGGTCGAAGGAGATTTCTTTACCAATATTCCTTTGCCATTAGCCGTTCCAGAGCATTCATTCCCTTATGTATTCGAACAATGGAGCGATGGGGTTAAAGATAAAAAACGCGTTTTAGATTGTTCCAATTCTCTTTCTATTGAAGCCACATTCGCACATGCGCCTCTTTCTGAATTGAAAGGTAAATTGCACATCCGCAGATTCGGAAGTGAAATGAGGGCGAAGAGTCCAATGAAGTGGATTGAAATAGTCAATCAGAGCAACGAGCCTATTAATCTCAATGGAATTGTACTTTACGATTCTCCGAATGGAATAGTTGACACGCTTGCTTTGGGTGCATTAGCACAGACGATTGCACCTCTGAGCTCAGCAATCTTTGTAAGTCCTGCTCACACCAATGACATAGGACAAAAACTTCATTTACCGGACGGAACAACTATCTATCCCCTCGAATTTCCAATTGGATTTCAAACAAATCATTCGTTTTATCTAGGCGATAAAGAGAACGCGGTTATCGACAGTATGCTCGTTCAATTTCCCGACTCGATTTTTACACATGGTAAGCATTTCGTTTGTTTCTTTGACGAAAATGGAAATACCTCTTACGATCGAGTTACGCAAAAAACAAAATTCGACTGGGACGTAAAAGAAGTTAAATCGACTAAACCAATTATGAGTGACCTGAGTGAACTTCCTTTGTGGATCTATTTGAGCAATGGTTTTGCTTTATTGCTTTATATGTTATTGGCTTTTTTCAAAAAAATAAAATGGCGCGATGCTATTCGATATTTCGCATTCACCGCTTTGGCTATTGGACTTCTTTATTGGGCATACAAGGGTGTTTCCATTCAAGATATTGTTGGGCAAATTCTTAACACCCATTGGATTTGGATTGTTGCAGCGTTGGTGATTGAATATGTATCTGTCATTTTCAGAGGGATTCGTTGGAATCAATTGTTGAAGCCACTCGGTCATAAAGCAAATACGTGGAATGCCATACACGCTGTTGCCTTTGGTTACTGCATGAACGATGTAGTTCCTCGCAGCGGAGAAGTGGCACGTTGCACCTTACTTTTCAAATCAGATAAAATCCCAGTTTCCACTTTGGTTGGAACCGTTATCGTAGAGCGTGTAATTGACATGGCTATGTTCGGATTACTTCTGCTCACAGGAATTTTACTATTGCCTCGAACGCTCTCTTCACTCATGGATGAAACAAAAAGTCCCGGGTTCACTATGGAGTTAGGAATTGCATTGCTCCTTCTTGCAATCATCGGAATTTTAGTATTGCGCTATATTTTAAAGAATAGTTTCAAAAATAAATTCATTGAAAAATTCGCGGCATTCATTCGCGGAACATGGAGAGCTTTTTTAAGTGTTGGAAAAATTGAAGGCAAATTCACTTTTATTCTTTTAACCATTGGAATTTGGACGGCATGGTTGTTTATGACATGGTTCAACTTGCTAGCCGTTC
>JBILTF010000133.1:0-2673 GCA_044371675.1 Flavobacteriales bacterium | reverse complement strand
TACCAAGCATGCTTGGCCGGTCTTCCAATGATTTTCATGATAATTACCAAGTCCCAACCTGGAACAAAGGCTGCTTCGATGGGTTGATTGGCCTTAGCAAATAGTTTCATTTTAGAAACAAATCCGACAAGGATAATAAATCCCGCGATTAGAATGAGATGGGGCTGCTTAGCCCAGATCTCTTGCAAAGCGATAGTTAAGTTCATAATCTTTTTAGTTAGGTACTTGAAAGACGAGGGTAGTCCCCTTAAGTTGCCTTAACTTCTTGATTTTGAATACTGACAAATATTAATTTTTCCATTCTAGCGTGAAATTGTAGTAGACAGTGCTTACAATATTTTCATGCAATTGAAGAACAGCTCTGAATAATAATTCATAATTTCACCCACCCATGAACGTCAAGACCATTCATTTATTCGACGAAATAAAAAAAATTCTTACAGAAGAAGTGGGTTCGCATTCGGCAACATTTATTTTGTGTGACTCGAATACCAACGAGCACTGCGTTCGTTTCCTTTTGGAGACTATACCCGTATTGAATGAAGTTCCGATTATTGAAATTCCGGCAGGAGAAGAAAGTAAATCTCTCGAGATTGTTGGACAACTCTACGAAGAGTTGCTTCATCACAATGCCGATAGACAATCGCTTCTGCTTAATGTGGGAGGGGGAGTAATCTCAGACATAGGCGGATTCGTAGCTTCAACATACAAAAGAGGAATAGACTTTATAAATATCCCTACGACTGTTATGGCTCAAGTAGATGCTGCCATGGGCGGAAAGTGCGGAATAGATCTAATGGATGTAAAAAATGCGGTTGGACTTTTTAGCTGGCCGAAAAGCGTCCTTGTTTTCACTGGATTCCTCAATACACTGCCCGAAAAAGAATTAAAGTCGGGATTCGCAGAAATGCTTAAACACGCACTTATTGCCGATGCTGAATATTGGGAAGCCTTGTCGCATTTAGATTCCAATGAAGCTTCGCACATTGCTGTGTTTGTCAAACGCTCAAATGAGATAAAGTCTGAAATTACCAGCGAGGATCCAAACGAACGTTCTGTTCGGAAGAAGTTGAATTACGGACACACTGTTGGACATGCGATTGAATCGTTTTTTCTTGCGAAATCAGAACCCATAACGCACGGTAACGCCATTGGATGGGGAATGATTCTAGAAAATCGTATCGCAAATAAATTGGGCGTATTAAAAGACGAAATCACCGAGATTATAGAAAAAAAATTATTGCACCTATTCGGCCAAGTGCCACAATTTTCAGAGCAAGAAGTTCAGCTGATATTAGAATTCATCTTAAATGACAAAAAGAATACAACCCAAGGAATTAACATTAGTTTAATTTCCGAAATAGGAAAATGCTCTTTCGACAACCCTGTATCCCTTGATATTATTAGACAAGTAATCGAATCTGTTGCTAAGTCTTAATATTCAGTTTTCGATTTGGATATACTTAGTTAATTAAAGAGGTTGTTTTATACCTCTGAATTAATAGAACCTTTAAAGCCCGTTATTCTTCGGGCTTATTAAGTACTCGTTATTTGTGTTCCAAACAAAAGGGTTTGGTAAGCATTCGTCAACATCGACATTTCTTCTTTCCACCCGAACAATCGTTCGGTCAACCTTTCAACCTCAAAAATTTACTGCTATGAAATATGAAAACCGCCGCGAGATAGAACTGCTTGTATTATCCGATATTCACCTCGGCACATATGGATGTCATGCAGTCGAATTGGTCCGTTACTTAAAATCAGTTCGACCTAAGACACTTGTATTAAATGGCGATATCATTGACATGTGGCAATTCTCGAAGAACTATTTCCCAGCTTCTCACATGGCTGTTCTAAAGGAAATTCTGCGCATGCTCTCACACGGTGCTGTTGTTTATTACATCACAGGAAATCACGACGAAATGCTTAGAAAGTTCGCTGGATTAAACTTCGGAAATTTAACCATCGATAATAAACTAGTTCTTCACCTCGACGGTAAAAAAACATGGATTTTCCACGGCGATGTTTTCGATGTAAGTATGAAATATTCTAAGTGGGCTGCGAAGTTGGGAGGTAAAGGTTATGACATTCTCATTCTTGTTAATCGTTGGGTGAATAAAATCAGTGAGCAATTCGGACAAGGAAAAATATCACTTTCCAAAAAGATTAAAGAGAGTGTAAAGGCTGCCGTAAAATACATTGCGAATTTTGAAGATATCGCCATAAATCTTGCTTTGGATAAAGACTTTGATTATGTCATTTGTGGGCATATTCATCAACCAACTATCCGACAAGTCAATAGGAACGGCAAATCGATTATCTATTTGAACAGTGGTGACTGGATTGAGAATCTAACTTCTCTTGAATACCACAACAGAGAATGGTCGCTCATTCATTTTGAACACGATAATATAAAACTGTCGCTTGAAGAAGAACAACTCGACTTTGAAGTTGAGGCTTCCTACAAAGAATTATTTACTGCTTTCAGTCTGGAACTTCAACAGTCATGAAAATACTATACGGAATACAGGGAACTGGGAATGGGCATATGTCTAGGGCTATAGAGCTGTTGCCGGAATTTCAGAAACACGGGGCCGTAGATGTTTTAATAAGCGGTGAAAAAAATCTCTTGCCGCTTCCCTTCGATGTTAAATATCGATTCAAATGTCTTAC
>JBILTF010000084.1:0-9559 GCA_044371675.1 Flavobacteriales bacterium | reverse complement strand
CATCGCCGCTCATCATGTTGTTTCCTAGAACGGTTTCACCGAGCTCTTTCGCAAGGGCTGTAACAGTTCCAGAAATAGGAGCCACGATGGTTGTTCTTCTCAGATTCTCTTGCGCTTCGCTCTTTCCAGCGTCGGCACTTGCTATAGCGAAATTCGCGCTGTGCACACTTTCTTCAGCGGCTTCCACTTCGGCTACTGATGATTCTAACGCGCTACTTGCGTTATCGAATTCGGCTTGAGATATAGCTTTTTGATCAATCAATTTCGAAAGTCTTGCAAGGGTAGTTTCCTGCAAACGTTTTTGTGCTTTCGCTTGTGTTAAGCGAGCTTTCGCGCTTGACAAATTACTCTTAGCAGTATTCAAAGCCGCTTCTGCGCGACTTAGGGCAGAAACGTAAAGATCAGGATTGATGCGCACTAACAACTGTCCCTTCTGCACGTAGTCTCCTTCTTTCACAGGTAGTTCAACAATTTGTCCGGATACTTCCGACTGAATTTTCACTTCCACAGATGGTTGTACTTTTCCGCTTGCGGCAACAACTTCACTTAGATTTCTAAACTCTGCTTTTCCGATTGTAACAACTTTGGCATCGCCTGAGCCAAAAATCATAGGCAATACAACGACCGCAATAATCACAACGATTACCGAAATCCAAATCCATCTTTTTTTGTTTTTCATGGTTGAGACATTAGAGGGACTCCCATGTAGAAGTCAATTATTTTTCGTTTAAAAATCCAGTCGTATTTACTTCGAACAAAATTCGATTCAGCTTGCTGCAAGCGGTTGCGGGCATCGAGATATTCAGCCATACCGACAACACCTTGATTGAATCGTAATTCGTTCCAATCAAATGCTAAACGGCTCGCTTCGACGGCTTTTTCTGTTGCTTCGTAGTTGGCTTTTGCGCGCGTGACATCGAGATACGCTTTGCGCACCTCTTGTTCCAACTGCACTTTTGTTTGCTGAACGGTTAACTCATTGTCTGCGCGAGTCAATTGCGCGCGTTTAATTGCGACGTCGTTAGAAAAACCATTGAAGATGGGCAGCGTTAAACTAAAAAACAGGGATTGGTTCACGTTATCTCTTAACTGATTCCCGAAGGGCTTTGTTGCGTAATCGTCTACAGTGTATATCGCTTGAGGAAGAGAGAAGACATATTGATTCGAACCGAAGACTTGTCCGATTGGAAAGGATAAAGAATCGGGAGAACCTGTTAACACCTTCGATGCACCCGAATATCCCGAGCCATATGAATAACTCATGTTCAGTCGAGGCGACATTCCACCTTTCGCAATGCTCAGATTTAAATTGCTCGAGGCCAATGAAAGCTCTGCAGATTTTATTTGCGGAAAAGTGGCAAGTGCATTCTGAACACATGCTGTTAAGTCGGGGATTTGTTCTGCAATATTGAACGAAGAAACATCGACTTTAATAGTGAAATTTCTTTGCTCCTGCTCTGTAAGTTGCATCAATTGAGCAATGTCTAGAATGGCAGATTGCACATTGTTTCCTGCTGAGATATAATTCGCTTCATCTGAAAACAATTGCGCTTCAATGTCACGAAGGCTGCCCTCAGCTGCGTTTCCAGCATTCACCAAGTCGGTGATGCGTTTCACTTGCTGTTTAGTGCGATTCAAGGTCAACTCGGTAGAAGCTTGAAGCTCCTTCGTAAGCAATACATTCAAGTATGCAATGGACACTTGAAGGGCCAATTGATTGCGTTGATAGTCGAAGGTGAGCAATTGAGCGCGCGTGTCAACTTCTGCCTTTTTGTATTGATTCACATTTTGAAGACCGGAAAAGAGCGTCACGCTTGTTGATAGCCCCAAGCTATTGCTTTGAATACGTTGCGAAGCGAACTCATTGGTAAACGGGTCAATCCGTTGTCCCCAGTTGTACCCGTGAGACACCTGTCCGTTTAAGTTGGGAAGGAAACTCCCCAAGGCTTGCTCCTGGTTCAGTTTGGTCTGCTCAAGCCCAAGACTGTTTCTTTTCAGTCCAATATTTCGTTCGATGGCTGTGCCAACACATTGTTGCAAAGTCCACTGAGCGTATGAAAAGTGACTTCCTAAAATAACTAAGAAAACAAGGAAACAGCGCTTCATAAATCTTCAAAATTTCCAAACATCACTAGACATTCGGTATTCAAAGGTAATTGAAGTTCTATTAATTCGCTTTGAAGAAATTCGCGATTCGTTTTCTAAAAAACACAATCGCGAGGACTGCTAGAAGCGTGTATGGAATGAGCATTAAATAAATGATTCCTGTGTTCAACCCTTCAGCTAAACTACCTGAGGAATTTTGACTTGCCGTTTCGGCAGTGGCCTTGCACATCGCGCACTGCGCTTGACTTCCAACGTGCAGTAAAATGAAAAAAACAGCAGTGAAAATCTTTTTCATATTCAACGGTAATGGGGTGAAATCATGAAGTAAACGATAACACCTGTAACGGCAACATAGAACCAAATAGGCCAGGTGTATTTAGCTAGTTTTTTATGTTCAGAGAATTCGGCAATCAAAGCTCGGTATGCCGTGAATAAAATGAAGGGAAGAATTATTGCAGCGAGCACAATGTGCGTTGAAAGAATTACCAAATAGAAACCTCTCATTGAGTTCTCCTTTGGGAATTCTGTTTCTCCTGCGAACATGTGGTGTCCGATGTAGGTCACCAAGAAAATTACACTCAAGAAAATAGCGCCTTTCATTAACTTTTTGTGCAATTCAAAGTTCTTTTTCTTCACGGCAACAAGCGCAGCAACAAGCAGAGCGGCAACGGTTCCATTGATGAGTGCATTCGCTTTAGCCAACAAGTGAACATCGAATCCAAGATCGACGTTAGTGAACTTCAAGTAGCGCAAAGACACGACTACTAGGAATACAACTGCTGACACGAGATATATAAGGGTCTTCGCTAGTTTATCGTTCTTTTTTATTTCTGCTTTCATTGTCTTATTTCTTAAGTAACAAATGTAAATCACTAAACAACTGATCCACCGCTTTTGTTGAGGTACCGTCGTAATATCCTCTAATTCTTCCTTCTTGATCTATTAATGCAAGTTGATCGGTGTGAAAAAATCCGCCTTGCGCCGTATCTGATGGGAATGCTGTTAGTTTGTATCCCTCCTTTGCTTGCCAGTATATGTCTACTTCATTTCCGGTCACGAAATTCCAATTAGAATAATCTGCTCCTATTCGATTGCCGTATGCTTTGAGCGCTTCGGGGGTATCGTTCTTTGGGTCTACCGTATGAGAAAGGAGGACAACTTGGTCGTTGATGTTTTCAGCTTTCACTGAATGTTGCAGACGGGCCATTTGTGAGGATAGCATGGGACAGATGCTCGTGCAGTTGGTGAAGAAAAAATCGACAACAGCAATTTTTCCTAGCATAAAATCATTGGTAATGAGCATCCCTTCTTGATTGGTAAACGCGAACAATGGAATTGGATCGTAGACCGTATCTGAGAAGCCTTCTCCCTTTTCGTTGTATTTGATTTCAATTCCGAAATCACCGAAATAGGGCAATGTTCTTTCTTTCTGGTTAGGTGACTTACCCGGATCGGTGCATGCAGCAAGGGCAACAAAAGCAACTAGTAAAATACGCTTAGTATCCACGTTTAATTTTTCTCTTTTTATTTAAGATTGCCACGTCCTCCATGAGGTTTTCAAAATGATACTCTGTGTTTCCGTATAGACCTCGAATATGGCCAGACTCATCTACCAGTCGAAAAACTGCCTCATTTTTCAAATCTTGAATGAGGAAGCCATTGCGAACGAATGCGGCCATAGCTGCTGAATCTCCTTGAAGGAATTGCCACTTAGCTTTATTGTTGGAGTACCTTAAATTCTGCGTTACATATCCTTTAACGGCAGCCGTATCTGAATATCCGTTTGGATCGAAACAAATTATACTAATATCTGGTTCCATTCGGAATTTAAAATTCGGAATGAGCAATCTCTCTGTAATTTTAGGAAGGTTTGGATCTTCGAAGTCTACAAATGCCGCTATCCAAATTTTCCCCATCAATGAATCTCGATTGATGAGTTGGTTGTTTTGGTTTACGAAAGCGAAATCTGATATCTGATAATCAGACGTTTCACAACCGCTGTCACAATTCGGACCGAAATAAAGTGGTTCACTAAAATTATGCTTGCCTAATGGTCCTAGGACAATGAGCAGAGTTAGTGGAATAAAAAAAAGCATACCCACCAATAGGATATACTTTTTTAATTTTTTGTTTTTCATTGCTCTTCTGCTTAGCCAAAGATGTTGTGCCCTTCTTGCACACTTACACCTTCATACAAACCAATAAAGATTAAATACATGATGAATATTGCATAAGGCAGAAGAACTACATACTTGAGGTTCTTTCTTTCGTCGCCAAGGTGCATAAAAATCAGAACAATGTAGGCCGCCTTCACTAGTGTAAGCAACAAGAAAGTCAATTTGATAGTTTCCCATGTGAATGTTCCATTTCTTTTGAATGCAACACCCATGAATACTTCAATGATTGTGATCACTGTTAAAAGTACAGTTACCGCATATAACTTCTTGCGAATTTGCTTTCCAGCTGCTTCGTCGTGTTTTGCATTAAGAGCATAGCTCTCGTTTACAATAAGGTCATCTCTTTCCATGATAATCAGTAATATTAGATAAGGTAGAAGAATGTGAATACGAATACCCAAACAAGGTCAACAAAGTGCCAGTACAATCCGATTTTCTCAATCATTTCGTAGTGCCCGCGAGCTTCGAAAACACCTTTAACAGCCATTAACCAAACAATGACATTAATAAGTACTCCAGTGAACACGTGGAAACCGTGGAAGCCGGTTACAAAGAAGAAGAAATTTGCATATTGCTGTTGAATGGCGTATTCATTCTTGTGCATGTTTGCACCAAACGCCATTGAACCTGGCTCCATAGACGCCCAAATCTTTTTAGCGTCTTCGCCTTTAACAATCAACTTGCGAAGGTCTTTTCCGTCTTTGTGCTCAAGGGTGTATTTGTTCAAGACAATCTCTTCCGGAACCATCGTTGAAATATCTTCATGCGTTTCAGCCGCAGCGTGTTCGCCATGTCCTCCGCGCTCGTCATGCGCAACAGGTTCCTCAGCAAGTTCCATTGCGTGCTCATACTTGTGACCGAAGTCGCTTGTCATGTGAACCCAAGAACCATTGTCTAATGTAATTTGATATGTATTTCCGGCATCATCTGCAGCAGCAACAGTCATAGGTTGGTTAATTTGGAAACCACCACCAGAACCGTGAATGAAGTGCGACCACTCCCACGCTTGTGAACCCAAGAAAATGAAACCACCAATAATGGTATATCCCAACCACTTCACGACACCTTTCTTATCCATACGGTGTCCAGCCTCTACAGCCAATACCATTGTAACAGAAGAGATAATTAAGATAAAGGTCATTAATGCTACATACATCAACGGATAAGATCCGTGTAACCCAGGTAGGGCTTCGAAAACTTGTTCACCTACAGGCCACAAGTCTGAGCTTCCATGACGAATTACTCCGTAAGCTGTAAGTAATCCGCTAAATGTGAGGGCATCCGAAACGAGGAAAAACCACATCATCATTTTACCATAAGAAACGCTAAAAGGAGAACGGTTACCTCCCCATAATTCGTCCTTCGTTACATGTTCTGATTGACCTGACATAATTGTAAATGAAATTTGGCTGCAATTTTACTTCAAAAGCATCAATTTAGGAAAGAGAATCGGCATTTTTTACTATTTTGAACAATTCTGAATAAGCCAAATGCGGAGTTTAATAGATATAAAAAATGAAGAAGAACAAGTAAATCCAAAGTATTCCCATGAAATGCCAATACATTCCGTTGGAATTCAGGCTAATCCATTTGTCTTTGTTTAACTTCCCGTTCTTGAATCTAAATAGGTTTATGAGCAGATAAATTAGTCCGCAAAGTAAGTGTGCAATGTGCAAATAGATGAGTACACTCAGCATTGCGCCTGACGCATTGAAGGTTGTGAGAACTTCTAACGTTTTGTCTTCACGTGACTGATCAGGGCGCACATAATAGTAGTTATCGCCTTCCTTCACGAGGGTCTGACCGTTCAATTCGAAATAATAATTCGAGCCGTACTCTCCGTTCAACTTTCCCAAGGTGTTCCAACGCGATTGCTTTAGTCCTTGTTCAGTTTGGGTAATGGTGTTTCCCATTCCCATAGAAGCCATTTCATTCCACCCTCTATTCTGAGTAAAAACGAATGCTATTCCTAAAATGAAAGTTGCCAAAGTCAAGTAAAAAGCCTTTGACTGACTTCCTGCTTTCAGTGCTTTTAAAGCCATAATTAGCGTTACACTGCTTAAAACAATCAGTGCATTTCCAACCCAAAAAATACTTGGAGGTTGAATGTGTACCCACAATAGTTTTCCATAAAGAACCATGATGGCACTGGTAATTCCGCCGAAGAGCATGACCACTGCGAATATAACTAGCCAAACAATCATCTTTTTCGAACGCAGTTCTACTTCGGGGTTGTGACCTTCAAAAGGATTAATTTGTTTAAAGTCTGTGTTTTCCATTAGATTTTATCTATTACGTAAGCAATTTGAACAATGGGTAAATAAAAGAATGAAGCAAACATAACTCTGCGTGCATTCAACAAGGTTGGTTCTTTAAATAAGTTGTAGGCGAGGTATGACATTCCGATACCAGATGCAGAAACAATAACTGCGGCAAGGTCTCCAACCATAGGTGTTTCAAGCGGAAGAGTCCACGGAAGCAGGCTCACAGGAATAAGAAAAAAGCTGTAAACCATAATTTGAAAGGCCGTCTTTTGATCGGGCATTCCGTTAAAGGGCAGAAGTTTATAACCACCTCGGTTATAGTCTTCGTGCGACACCCAAGCAATGGCCCAGAAGTGAGGGAACTGCCACATGAATTGCACCGCGAATAATATTCCGGCTTCAAGGCCGAAGTGATTAGTAGCAGCTACATATCCCAGCATGGGGGCAATTGCACCTGGAAAGGCACCTATAAAAACAGCCCAGGGCGTAACTCGTTTCAGTGGGGTGTATATGAATGCGTATGATAGAAAAGCTGAAAATCCGAGGATTCCAGAAGCAGAGTTTAAGTAATAAAACAGAATGAAAATACCCAGTCCTGCCGCGGTTAAAGAAACGAACCACGCTCCAAGTGATGAGATTCTGTTTGTTGGAAGGGGGCGAGTTCTTGTGCGGTGCATGAGAGCGTCCCATTGACGTTCGAGAACTTGATTGACACCGTTGCTTCCTCCCGTTAATAAAAATCCTGCAAGAATGAGCCAACCCATTTTATTGTAATCCCATTCCTGTGATCCCATTTCATAGGATAAAACACAAGAAACAACAACCAAAAACGACAAGCGCAACTTGAATAAATCCAAAGCAGCTTTGATTTTTCCCAATACACCTGATTTTTCTTCAACCAAAACTTCCATTTACGCTTAGCTCAATTTTTGCAAAAGTACTGCTTTATTATCCTTCAATAATTAATAATCCCATCGTCTGACAGAACTCAATCCCTTGCGAATTCCGACCATAAGCCATGCCTCTTTGAACGCATCAATTCGTCTGTCTTCCGAGCGATAGCGAGCAAATCCAAAAACCTGAAGGGTAGGCGCAATTTGACATGCAGCTTCAGCATTGACTACAAACAATGTGCTTCTGTTCCCTTGAAGGATATTGTTTCCGTATACACTCCAAGGGTTCACATATGACTGGAAAATATTGCCTCCGACATTGCGATTGGTATCTCTTCCAAAGGCAGCCCAGACGATGCTCGCTGAATAATTCCATTTTGCTCGGCTATACTGAATTGAAGTGTACCACTCATAAAAATTTGCACCGAGCGGATGAGCAAGCGGCTGGCCCATGTGCTCCCATGCCTGAACGTCGCTGCCGTGGGTATAGGTGAAAGGACGAACAAAGGACCATTCTGAAAATAAAGAAAGTCCGCTAACTTTTTTCGGAGTGACATACATACCGAATTGCATTCCGAATTTATTTCCCCACCAACCGTTTCGATTTCGAATTTCACTCACTAAAAATTCATCGAGAATAACTTGTCCGTAGATCCCAAACACATCGCTGTGCGCATACTTCCATGAACCTCCTAACAATACATTGTCGGCAGACCCTTGTGAGAATTCAGCAGGGCGATAGAATAAAAACGGATTCAAATAATGAAGATCCAACTCTCTTTGACTCGCAGAATCTCGCGCCTGCCAAACCACCATTTCATGTGCAGCGACCGACCACTTTTTGTTGATCTTCCATTCGAGAGTGTGCACCGCCATGTACTTTGGATTCAAATCGAAATGATCTCCTATGCGCTGGTAGCTATGGGTTCTCGACCATAGATTGGTGAATGTAATTTTCTTTCCAATCTTCGTTTCCAATTTCATAAATGGAAGAGCACTTGCGCTGTTCGATAGAACGAGTGAGCGGTATCCGTATCCTAAATTTTGTCTTGAATTTCCCGCTGACCAAGTGAAATGATTATTTAGTTTTCTGGAATAGACTATTTCAGGGAGTGCCGCGAAAGCTGTTGCTCCAGAATCTAGCGTCAACGCTCTTCCGTAATTCGGAAGTATGCCCAATGAATCTAGGTAGCGCTTGTTGAATTCAGGAAGATGAAAGACTGCGCCTGTTAGGTTCAATGAAAGTTTATTCTTTCCTTTTTCAAAAACGTTGGTATAGTTGATGAATGCTGAATAACCCAGATTGGAAATTCCGCGCGAACGATCGAGCCCAGTGGCAAATTCAAAATTGAATTTTGAAATAACGGTGTCTTTTTCAACTTTTAATAAAGTAGCATGGCGCAATTCCTTGAATAAGGAGTCCTGCGAAAACAGAACGTTCCATGCGGCTAAAAGTGAGAATAGAGCAATGATTTTTTTCACGAGGGGAAGATAGAGCAGTCTTTCAAAACATGCATTGTTAATAGCTAATAAGTTTCACAATTTTATGTTGAAAGAATAGCCTTTAATTTGTGATGTTATGGTAAAAATTGAAATTGATTTAGAGGAAGAGAATCGCGAGATACTTCGCAGATACCGCGCACTCTTACGCGTATGTTATCGCTCGAAAACTCGTGCCGATCGTGCGCGGATTAGGAAAGCCTTCGAGCTTTCCGTAGATGCCCACAAAGACATGCGTCGCAAGAGCGGGGAACCCTACATCTACCACCCGATTGCCGTGGCGAAAATCGCCGCGGAAGAATTGGGTCTCGACACCATGAGCATCGTCTGCGCATTGCTTCACGATACTGTCGAAGACTCTGAAATAACGCTCGACGATATTCAAAGACAGTTCGGAAAAAAAGAACGCGTTATTATCGACGGCCTGACGAAGATTTCTGGCGTTGCTGATTTGAGCTCAAGCGATCAGGCCGAGAACTTTCGCAAGATGCTTCTGACGTTGTCAGATGACGTGCGCGTGATCCTCATCAAACTCGCCGACCGTCTGCACAACATGCGTACGCTCGATCACATGCGAAGAGACAAGCAATTGAAAATTGCAAGTGAAACCCTTTTCATG
>JBILTF010000015.1:0-32322 GCA_044371675.1 Flavobacteriales bacterium | reverse complement strand
AAAAGTCACCGTTTGATTGCCTTCAGTTAAATTGTCAATCATACCATTTACAAATAAAGTATCCGAAATTCCAGGAACTAAAATAATTTGAGTTACACCATTGGTGTTGTAATCTTCACTCAATGTTGCCGTCCCAGAGAAGATAAGTTGAATGGTATCGTTCTCTAAAAGACATGGCGGCGGTGTAATCACGAATTGACCGTTGTAACAACCATCTCCTTCCAATATAGAATTTGCTGGAAAACCAGGGATCGGACTTACTCCAGGATTGGTCACCGCCACCGATTCAATTAAGCTTCCACCTACATTGAAACTTCCCTCTTTTAAGAACACCGCAGAATCCCAAGCCGTATCAGAAACATCTGCTATAGCCAATTTAATGTGATACGTCTGACCGCACTCTAAGTTTTCATAGACTGCAGTAAGCACAACCGTCATTCCATCATATTGAATGTAATTCGCACTTCCGCTATATGGCATGTCCGCTCCTGTTCCATTATATACATAATATTGGCAATAGTTACAATCGGCGTCCAAAGGGACAGCCAATCCGTCGCAACCCGCATTCAAATTATTGATCGAAACGAACTGAGTTGTTCCTGGGATGAGCGCAATATTATCCGCACCATTGGTGAATGGGCCCGCAATTCCAGGTCCTGAAAGGAAGAACCCGAACACGTCGCTCACGTCACCACATGTGCCTGCTCCGGTAAATTCAGGATACTCCTCAGACGCAAAAACATAATCAAAAGAAACAGAAGTTCCTGTGGAAATAAAATCAAACTCTAGAATGGCCGCATCGTTGTGGGTTAATCCATCCAATGCATTCAGGTCAACGTCAGTAGCGCCGAAATTTCCTCCAGTCAGGCTGCTACTTCCTGAAGTGTTCGGTCCAATAGCATTGGAAATACCGCCCGTACCCATAATTACTCCTGTCGGAAAAGGCAAGTTGCTTGTGGTTGAATTGAACAATCCAATTTGATCAATATCACCGCTAAAAGTCACATTGCTGAATTGAACATTCGGGCCAAGTAGATTCTGAATAACCGTATTAATCGGCTGCGAAGAATCTACCGTTAATTGAGCATTTAATATTTGACTAGTCAAAATGGCTAAAAAGAATACTATTTTTTTCATTCTAAATGATTTCTTACAAAAAGACAACATAAGCAGTCGCAAAGTTGCCTTGATAGGTTTATTCTTCAAATATAACAAATCCTCTTTAGTTTTGCCCTATGCACGAAGTCATTCGAATTGAAAACCTAACCCGGTTCTATACCATCGGTGAAGAAACCGTGCGTGCGCTCAATGGAATTAATCTCACCATTGAAAAAAATGAGTATGTAGCATTAATGGGGCCTTCAGGATCCGGGAAATCTACGCTCATGAATATAATAGGATGCTTAGACACACCAACATCCGGTGAATATTTTCTGAACGGACCAAACGTTGCACAACTCTCAGATTCAGAATTGGCGGCCATTCGAAACAAAGAAATTGGTTTTGTCTTTCAAACCTTTAACCTACTTCCGCGACTAACGGCTCTTCAAAATGTGGCTCTTCCCCTTGTCTACGCGGGAATTCCTGAAGTCGAACGGTTGAAGAAAGCCAAAGAGGTATTGGAACAAGTTGGACTGGGAAACAGAATAACTCACAGACCAAATGAACTCTCCGGCGGACAGCGTCAGCGCGTAGCCGTCGCAAGAGCCCTTGTCAATCACCCTTCCATTATTCTTGCCGACGAACCCACAGGAAACCTAGATTCCAAAACAAGTGAAGAGATCATGCAGCTCTTAGATATTATACACCAAGCAGGTAACACTATCGTTTTGGTGACACACGAGGAAGACATTGCCCTTCGAGCGAAACGTGTGGTTCGTATGCGCGATGGAATTATTGAAAGCGACAGAGCTCAAGTATAACTTCTCGTGGCGTATATTTGCCACTCATTTTTTCACCATGAACATCAAAGAAATAATCTCTTCACTGCCAATAGGAACAACCATTCAGCTGAGCGGATGGGTTCGTACTTTTCGTAACGAGCAATTCATTGCGCTAAACGATGGTTCTTGCATTTCCAACCTACAAATAGTTGTTAATGCAGATTCTCTCTCGGAAGAAGACAGCAAACGCATTCACACCGGCGCTTGCATTTCCGTTCACGGAACTCTTACAGAAAGTTTAGGAAAAGGACAAGCCATAGAGCTTACAGCTTCAAAAGTTGAAATTTTGGGTGAAAGCAATCCGAATGAATTCCCCATTCAGATGAAAAAACATTCATTGGAATTCCTTCGTGAAAAAGCTCACCTTCGTTTCAGAACATCGACATTCAGCGCGGTGTTCAGACTTCGTCATCAATTGTCTTTCGCAATACACAATTATTTCAATCAAAACGGATTCGTGAACATTCACGCTCCAATCATTACCGGAAGCGATGCGGAAGGCGCTGGAGAAATGTTTACGGTTTCCAACTTCGACCTAGAAAACCCACCACGCAAAGAAGACGGCACCATTGATTTCGGAGAAGACTTCTTCGGAAAGCACACGCACCTTACTGTAAGCGGACAACTTGAAGCCGAATTGGCTGCGCTCGCACTTGGAAAAGTATACACGTTCGGCCCAACCTTCCGTGCAGAAAACAGCAACACAAGTAGACACCTTGCAGAGTTCTGGATGATTGAACCTGAAGTGGCATTCAACGACCTTGCGGCCAACGCAGATTTAGCAGAAGACTTTTTGAAGTATTGCATTCGCTACGTTTTGGAAAACGGAAAAGAAGACTTGCTTTTCCTACAAGAACGCGAAGCAACCGAAGACAAACAAAAGCCAACTGAAGAGCGTCAAACCGCGCCGCTTATCGAGCGCCTCGAGTTCGTTGCGAACAACACCTTCGAGCGTATCACTTACACTGAAGCAATCGACATTCTCTTGAATTCAAGTCACTACAAAAAGAAGAAATTCAAATATCCTATTGAATGGGGAATTGATCTTCAAAGCGAGCATGAAAGATTTTTGGTTGAAAAGCATTTTCAAAAACCAGTTATTCTAACCAACTACCCTGCTGGCATTAAAGCATTTTATATGCGTATGAATGAAGACCAAAAAACCGTAGCTGCTATGGATATTTTGGTTCCGGGCATTGGTGAAATTATTGGCGGAAGTCAGCGTGAAGAACGCTACGACATGCTTCTTGAAAAATGCAAGCAGTTCAACATTCCGGAAGAAAGCATGTGGTGGTATTTGGAAACACGCAAATTCGGAACGTGCCAGCACGCCGGATTCGGATTGGGCTTCGAAAGATTGGTAATGTATGTAACAGGAATGACGAACATTCGCGACGTTATACCATTCCCTCGCACGCCGAAGAACGCAGAATTCTAAATTGAAATTTATTTCTGAATAATCGCTATCCAGACTGAAGTCTTGAAGTTGTCTATTCGTGTCCAGATTGGACGAACGACACCATTCACCGCAGAAATATTGTTGTAATCGCCCAAGAAAACAGATGCACTCGAAATAAAGGGCTTTTCGCTGATACGCTCGTTTGTCCAAGTCTTTCCACCATCATTTGAAGATGCTAAGTAAACATCTGTGTTGAAATCGGAATAGTTTCTTCTGTCGTAAAACACCGCATATAAATTTCCAGTTACAACATCAACAGTCATCCAAGGAAAAAACTGAGGCGTATTCGTTTTATCGTTGTTCACACGAACGGCTTCAGTCCAATGGTCTCCTCCATCCGAAGAAGAAGAAACAAAAACATCTACATCGCCATTGCGCTCATCGCTCCAACACAAATAGAGATTTCCTCTGTTCGGACCATTACTTAAATCGCTGAGCAGAATTGGCATTCCATTGGCACGATAAACCCCCGGAATTTCCTGATTCCATCCGCCTGGAATAGCCATGATAACTCTCGATTTCGGCATCCACGTTGTTCCGCCGTCTTTAGATTTATTGAAATAGATAAACTCGCGGTGTGCCCATGCTACGTATACTTCGTTATTCAATCCTGCTGCGGGAACCGCGCCTTCGGTAGTATTGTCATCATCTATACATCCACCTTCAACATCACTAATGCTTACTGGCTTTGAAAAAACACCCTCACCTTTTTTTCCTTTTGAAAAAAGAATTCTCGAATGATCGTTCGGTTCTTTACTTTCGTATTTATCGAACTCTGTCCATGAAACATAAATCTCACTTCCATCTTTCGAGGTAGTTGCCCATTGTTTATCTTGATCTTTCGGTGCATTGGTTCCAATAGCTATTCCATCGGTCCAACAATTCTTCTTGCACGAAAATTTCTTCTCTTTCAATTGCTGAATAACAATGGATTCTAGCCACCGTGAATTACTGTAGCCGCCATTTCCTGGATCACCTAAATGTAGGTAATAGAAATCACCCAACGAAGAAGCAACAATCGTAGGATCACCATATACGCCATGAGAAGATTTCAGAACATCGTGATCCCAAGTAATTCCACCGTCATAACTTTTGTAAACATTGTTCAAAATTGAACCCGCAACCATTCTCTTCGGATTGGTTGGATCTATAGCTATGCTTGGTTCACAAGGGTTGAAAGAAGAGAAAATCCTTTCTCTCGATTTGAGTTCAACATTCTTGTAATCGCTTTGCCCCAAGGCGCAAACACTTGCAAGACAACTAAGACCTAGAATGAAATTTTTGAGCATATTCTTTGGCGAAATAAGTTAGAATAACACTTGCGCCAGAACGTGCAATACTCGTAAGCATTTCAGGCATGGCCTTGTTGTAATCTATCCAACCTCGCTCGGCTGCGGCTTTCAACATGGCATACTCACCACTAACGTTGTAAGCTGCAATGGGCAATGAAGAATAATTACTCAAATCGCGAATCACATCTAAATAACACAAGGCCGGTTTCACCATCAAATAGTCTGCACCTTCTTCTTCATCCAATTCTGCTTCACGCAAGGCTTCCTTACTGTTAGCATAATCCATCTGATAACTCTTCTTATCGCCACTTTTTGGAGCGCTGTCTAATGCTTCACGGAATGGTCCATAAAACGCACTTGCGTATTTCGCGGTGTAAGACATAATGCCCACATTTACAAAACCCTGATTGTCCAGAGCATCACGTATCTCACCTACACGTCCATCCATCATATCGCTTGGACCTATGATGTCGAATCCTGCTTCAGCCTGAGCAACAGCCATTGCAGAAAGAATGGGTAAGGTCTCGTCATTTACAATCTGATTGTCGATAACTAAACCGTCGTGACCATCTGAACTATATGGATCCATGGCAACATCCGAAATGAATACCGCCTCAGGAAAGCGCTTCTTTAATTCGCGAATTGCAGTCAAATAAAAGTTTGAAGCATCCAATGAATAGCTCGCGTACTTGTCTTTATACTTCTCGTCAACTGCAGGAAATAAAATGAAATTGGTAACTCCTGCATTCATGCACTCGTCCACTTCCACCATTAACTTTTCCAACCCAAATCTGGAAATACCTGGCATACTTAAGATGGGTTGAATAGCATTTCTGTCTTCCAATAGAAACAATGGGTAAACCAATTGTTCTAGAGACAATCTTGTTTCGCGAACCATTCCTCGAACGGAAGCACTTACTCTATTTCTTCTCGGACGAATACGCATTATAACAATTCAGATTCTACTTGTGACTTCAAAATATTGAACAAGGAATCTTGTTCTTTTGCCAACTTCAAAACTTGCTCATCTTTCAATCCTTTGAAAAACGCATCGTCTTTAATAGCGGCACCTTCAGGAATTTCTTTCAAATTCAATTTATAATTAATCACTTCGTCTTTCAGTGTATTAATCATTGATGTTCTTTCCGACAATTCATTCACACGAATAACACCTGCACTATCCAAAGGGGTTTGAGTAAGCACTGCTATTTCTTTCTCAGCTGCAGAAATCTCTTTTTCTAACTCCGCAACCAATGCATTCTGCTTTGAAAGAACACCTTGCTGCGTTGTGCGCGCTTGTTTTAAAATTTCTGTTTCAGTATCGAAACAAGACGTCAAACCTATTGTCAAAGCAATTCCTAAAACCACACCTAACTTTTTCATATTATTCTTTTTATTTTTTCTCGTTCAATTCCGGATTTTTCGGCACCGGATCGTAGCCACTTTTTCCCCAAGGATGACAACTTAAAATTCTTTTTCCTCCTAAATAAATTCCTTTCATAATCCCCCATTCTTGAATGGCATCTGTAGCATAAGCGCTGCACGTTGGCTGGTATCTGCAATTCGAGCCTAACCATGGAGAAATAAACCCCTGATAAAATCGAATAGGCAAGATGAAAAGCCATTTCAAGAATCTAGACAAATTTACTCGCATTTAGTTCAAAGGAAAAACATAATAAGACAAGCCAATCGCAAGAATAATCACCGGAACCAACAATATTCGAGTGACCATGTTCGCATGAATGCGCAAAAGACGATTCAAAGTGGCTGAAATTAAGAGTATTCCTCCAATGCAAAGCAATTGTCCTAACTCAACACCGATGTTAAATCCCACTAACTTCCCAACCAGGCTTTCGTCCTTCATCAAAGTCATCTTCAATTCAGTTGAAATGGCAGAACCGTGAATGAATCCGAAGATTGCTATTACGAGTATGGTCTTCCAAGGAACAGGAGTTGTCTCCGTTGGAGAAATCAAGCGTTGGATACCTCGGGCAACAATGGTTAGCGGAATTGCGAACTCTACCCATTCTAAAGGTAACATGGGAAAACTAAAAACGACAGCAACAGCCGCAAGTGCATGCCCTATGGTGAATCCAGTTATAGACCATAAAAGCATGCGACGATCGTTAAAGGTTAGTCCAATAGCGAGCACCCATAAAAACATGATGTGATCAATAGCACCCTTGTCTATGATATGAAATATTCCGTGCTGTATGTCTTCGAGAAGCGTCATGAATAATACACTTCTTAGTACTTCTTCTTGAACTTTTTCTTTTTGTTGTTGTTGGGTCGCTTTTTATTGCGATAACTGTCTTCTACAAAGTCATTGTATTTCGACCCTTGAATGGTCTTCACTGCGTGAATCTCTTGAATATTATCGACTGACAATTTTCCAGCACTCAAATATTTCAAGTCTTCTAAAATCACATCGTCTGTAATTGTCGCTCGATTCCAATTCAAAGCGTTTTGCTTCATCAGCGTTGCAATTGAAATTGTAAAGTTCATGCGCTCTTCCCCGTCCTCCATGGCTACGCATTTGTCAATCATCTTCTCTACGTATCTGCCATAGTGTCCAAATTTCACAATTTCCTGAGGATACGCAATCCGATTGGGTTTAACAACAAACTGAGACGGTTCTGGCTTCGGATAAGGAGAGTCCACGTCTAAGCGAAAGTCGCTCATAATGTGCAAGTGATCCCAAAGTTTGTGATTGAAATCTTCCATATCACGCAAATATGGAAACAACTGTCCCATTACAGAAATAATGGCCTTGCAACAACGTGCGCGTTCATCGCGGTCTTCAAGTGTTAAAGAGTACTGCACCATCTTCTGAATATTTCTACCATATTCTGGTAAGGTAATTTCAGGACGTGCACTATTCATCTCTAACGGCACAACAACATCTGGCTTCTGAAAGCGGTGAGGATTCATAATAAATTTAAATGAGGTCTAACAAATATACACTACAATTAAGCGCCTACAATTTTCAACTTCGCGAATTTCAGCAGCAGTTGCTTTTGTCCTTCCGAAGGAAAGAAAACGGTAGCCTTTTCATTCGGGCTTTCTCCTTCTACTTTAATCACTTTTCCTTTACCGAATTTGTCGTGTTGAACTTCAACTCCAACTTGAATTTCATGCGGCAAGGCCCAATCTCCTGAAGGAAGAGGAACAGGGGCATTCATGTCCACTTTCTTCAACTTACTGGTATCGATTTGAGGAGGCATGGGCGGGGCTGGCGGAGAAGAAGACTTCGGTTTTTCCTGAAGCGGAAGCTTGTTCATTCCTCCGCTGAATCTTCCACGCTCTTCACCAAAATCAAATGATTTCGATGGTGAAGGAGTTTTCTTTCCCGAAGTGGTTTCCAAAAATTTCTCGTCTATCTCTTGAATAAAACGCGAAGGCTCGCAGTATGTGAATTGCCCCCATTTGAATCTTGAATTCGCGTAAGAGAGTATTGCTCTTTTTTCAGCACGAGTTAGGGCTACGTAAAAAAGTCTTCGCTCTTCTTCCAAATCTTCACGGGCGTTTAAAGACATTTGTGAAGGGAACAGATTTTCTTCCATTCCAACGATAAATACATTCGGAAATTCCAATCCTTTCGCAGAGTGAATGGTCATGAGCGAAACGCACTTCGATTCGTCTACATCTGCACTTACCGTGTCAGTAAGCAACGCCACGTCAATCAAGAAATCTGACAACGAAGTAATAGAACCGTCTTCCAATTCACGCTCGGAAAACTCTTTCAATCCGGCCAATAATTCTTGAAGATTTTCAACACGCGCGACACCTTCAGGCGTGCGATCGGCGTTCACTTCAACCAATAAACCGGAAGCCGCAGCAATGTGCATTCCAAGGTCGTAAGCCGGCTTTGTGGTTAGCTCTGTCGCAAAGCTTTGAATCATGGTAACGAATTCATTCAGCTTGTTCGCAGTAGCCCCAGATATTCCAACTTCGAAGCAACGGGCAATCATTTCCCAAATACTAATCTCTCTCTCCGATGCACCCACTATCAATTTCTCAAGTGTCGTTTTCCCGATACCTCGTGCAGGATAATTAATTACCCGCTTCAAAGCTTCTTCGTCTTTATGATTCGCAGTTAATCGGAAGTAGGCTAACAAATCTTTAATCTCTTTGCGCTGGTAGAAACTTAATCCACCGTAAATCTTGTAAGGAATATTTAATTTTCGAAGGGCTTCCTCCATTGCACGGGACTGAGCGTTCGTGCGGTAAAGAATGGCGAAGTCGTGGTAAGTTCCTCCGTCTTCCTTTTGCAATTTGAAAATGGTGTTCGCCACGAACATCCCTTCTTCATTGTCTGTTGGGGCCTGGTGAAGACGAATTTTATTTCCTTCATCATTGGCTGTCCAAACGTTCTTTTTAATCTGATTCTTATTGTTTCCAATGATTGAATTCGCTGCCTCAACTATCACTTTCGTAGAGCGGTAATTCTGTTCCAATTTATACAACGAATAATCGGGATAGTCTTTTCTGAAATTCAGAATATTCTGAATATTCGCTCCGCGGAAAGCATATATACTTTGCGCGTCATCTCCCACCACACATAAATTTTCGGTTACCGCGGCCAATTGCTTCACGATTAAATACTGAGAAAAATTCGTGTCTTGATACTCATCTACCATGATGAATTGAAACTTATGCTGGTAGCGGTGAAGCACATCTGCATGGTCTCTGAACAAGATATTCGTTTTGAAGAGCAAATCATCGAAGTCCATGGCGCCGGATTGAAACAAGCGCTGATCGTACTTTTTATATACCTCTGCCATCTTGGGGCGTTTCGCAGCGTGATCATCTGAGACCAATTCCACTTGTTCAGGGTAGTCGACCGCGGCAATTAGATTATTCTTGCAGGAAGAAATTCGATTCTGCACCATTCCTGGTTTGTAGATCTTGTCGTCCAGTGACATTTCCTTCAAAATATCTTTAATTAAGCTCTTACTATCTGCTGAATCGTAGATGCTGAAGTTTCGCGGATATCCAATTCGATCGGCTTCCGATCGAAGAATACGCGCGAAGACACTGTGGAAAGTTCCCATCCAAATGTTGCGCGCGTTGTCCTCGCCCATGAGGTTCGCAATACGCTCCTTCATTTCCTTAGCAGCCTTGTTGGTAAAGGTTAGCGAAAGAATACTGAACGGATCAATACCGTTTTGTATCATGTGCGCAATACGGTACGTTAGGACACGCGTCTTTCCTGAACCCGCTCCTGCAATAACCATTAATGGACCTGAAATGTGAAGAGCTGCTGCACGCTGAGCGTCGTTCAACTCACTTAAAAAATCTCTTTGACTCACTTCGCAAAGATACTTTTACAGGATTGAACACCCCTTCAAAACTTCAACTTTCCGAAAGAAACTTATCAACGCTTTACGCTACTTTTGCCAAAAGCCTTAAACATGTCAAAAATTTTAATCGTCGACGATGAAGCTGCAATCCGCAGCGCTTTAAAAGAAGTCTTGGAGTACGAAGGATTCACCATTTCTGAAGCGCCAGACGGAGAAACCGCTTTGAAAATGGTACTAAAAGAGTCTTTCGATTTAATCTTTTGCGACATTAAAATGCCAAAGCTTGACGGGTTGGATTTTTTATCTGAATTGAAAAAGGAAGAAATAAACGTTCCTGTTGTCATGATCACCGGACACGGAACCATTGATACCGCTGTGGAAGCGATTAAACGAGGGGCTTACGACTTTATTCAAAAACCATTAGATCTTAATCGCGTACTTGTTTCAACTCGAAACGCCAACAAACACGACGCTCTCATAAAAGAAACGAAAACGCTCAAAAAGAAACTCACCAAAGTCAATGGCTCAAACATTATAGGTCAAAGCAAGTCTATCTTGGAAATCATTAAGATGATCGATACAGTTGCTCCAACCGACGCGCGTGTTTTAATTACAGGTGGAAATGGATGCGGAAAAGAGCTTGTTGCTCGTCAGCTTCATGAAAAAAGTAATAGAGCAACCCAAGCTTTTATTGAAGTGAATTGCGCTGCTATTCCCTCTGAGTTAATTGAAAGCGAATTATTCGGCCACGAAAAAGGCGCCTTTACTTCTGCCGTGAAAACAAAGCCTGGAAAATTCGAATTGGCAGACAACGGCACATTGTTCCTCGATGAAATTGGAGACATGTCACTTTCAGCTCAAGCTAAAGTGCTTCGCGCTCTTCAGGAAAATAAAATAACACGAGTTGGCGGTGAAAGAGACATGAAGGTAAATGTTCGCATTTTAGCAGCCACCAACAAAGACTTAAAAAAGGAGATTGCAGCAGGCAATTTCCGTGAAGACTTGTATCACAGACTTTCAGTTATTGTCATCAAAGTCCCTTCATTGAACGAACGAAAAGACGACCTTCCTTTATTGGCAGAGCATTTCCTGCAGCAAATAGCAGATGAATACGGACAGCCAAAAAAAGACATTGTACCAGCGGCTTTAAAAGCACTTCAGCAGCATGACTGGACTGGAAATATCCGCGAATTTCGTAATGTAATTGAACGATTGATTATTCTTTCGGGCGATAGCATTGATGAAAAAGCAGTGAAGCAGTACGCTACTCCTTACTTCAATTGATTCTTCTTCGGAATCATAAACGGGACATAAGCTAAAAAAACAGCAAGGCTTCCAACAACCAAGAATGAAATGTTCGGTGTATGAGGAGGCATTAAGAACGTTGTGCCTATGATGAATAAGGTATAACAATACAAGGCAATAGATACTTGATAATGCTTTAAACCTAAGGCCAACAAACGATGATGTATGTGGTTTTTGTCGGCTGTAAAAGGGGACTTCCCACTTAAAATTCGAATAGTGAACACCCTTAGCGTATCTATTAGCGGATAAGCCAAGATTGCCATAGCAAATATGGGTTTTGAAACTATTTGCATCGCAGCAGACAATTTCGAAGGCGGAAATTCAATCAATTTCATAGCCAGAACATACATGCAAATTCCAATGATTAAAGACCCTGAATCGCCCATGAAAATGCGTGCAGGTTGAAAATTGAAAATCAAAAAACCAAATAACGACCCCGCCAATCCCACAGCCAAGAGTGCCAAAGGCATGTCGCCTGTTTTGTAAAACCAAACCGTAAAAGTTATGCTCCCGATTAATCCAATTCCTCCAGCCAGCCCATCTACTCCATCGATGAGATTTATAGCATTCACAATTACGACGTAAATAAAAATGGAAAGCACTACACTTAGCCAATACGGTAATTCATCCACTTCAAAAAGTCCCCAAAACTCTGTTAACCGAATATCTGCTGAGACCACAAGGGTTGTGCCTACAAGAAGATGAACGATCATTTTTTTTACTGGGTCAACACCAACAATATCATCTTTCAATCCAATAAAAAACAAAGCGAACATAGACGCCAAAATAAACTTGAATTCATTCAGTGCTTGCAACGGATTGTAATTGGCTCCCAATTCCCAAGCCTCTCTAGAAGGAAACCACAAGCAATAAGAAATGATGGTAGCAGCGAAAATTAAAATACCACCTAGAGTTGGAATACTTTTCCGATGCAACTTGCGATCGTTACTTGGCTCGTCCACCAAATGCTTCATCTTCGCCACTTTAATAAGGGGCGGTGTTGCTAAGAGAACAATGACAAAAGCACTTAGAAAAGCGAAGACAATGTCTTTCAATTTAGAACTCGATTAGGTTATCCCAAATGTATTCAAAAATCACGATAAACAGCGTGCAACCCGGTGCGAATTCCCAACATTAATATAGAGGCGTGTTGTTTCAACAAACCATTTGACCTATCGTCTATGCGGTCGGAAAAGGAAATGATAAATTCGGAATTTGTTTTCGGATTAATCCAGTATCCCAATTCAACATCCCATTGTTTCAAATTTCCGTTGATCCACATAGACGCATCGTTTCGCTGTTCCATCCTGTTTTGAACAATGTAATTCCACTTCACGCGTGCAAAATATCTTCCGTATCGGTAACGAGAGCGCAAAACGTATTCATACATATTGTTCAACGGATGACCTACTGTTTGATTCATGTGTGTGGCATCTGTATATAGCGCCGAAAAAGAATAAACATCGCTTTGAACTCGATTATACTCCATTCCTAAATCGAAATTCTTTACTCCCAAATTATATGACTGCAGGCCCAATTGAAGCGCTCCATTTTTTTTATATTCACCTAAAACATCTGAATAAGCCTGACCATAAACTTCAATATTTTTCGTTAGACGAACATTCGCATCAATACCCAAGTTGAAATTATTTCGAGTTGAATTAGCCTGCGTAAATCCGGTTCCAATCAACGGAGAGTAAAAATTAACAGGAAGCGACTGCGGCATTGCATTCGAATCGTATCGTTTCCAAATAACCGATTCAAAAAGCGAAAGCTCCACATTCACCGCTGGCTTCCAACTGAGGTATGAAAAACTACCAGCCTTCCTTCTAAAAGTAGACTCCGGCGTATCGCCTAACGGCAAACGTTCCAGACTTTGAATCACATTCCAAACATGCGAATACTTAACCTTTCCTTTTGTAACATCAAATTGAACATACGGATAATTATATAACCCATCAGACCAAAGCAACGAACGATAACCGTTTCCAATTTTATGCTTTCCATAACCCATATGGAATCTTAAAGCTTGACTTTGCTGTATTGTAATTCTCGAAAACGAAGATGAATAATCGACAACGTCACGAATGGCTGTATAATCTTTATCGCGACCAAATCCTGGAATAACACCTAAACTGTCTACATAATTCTTCATGTACTTCGGCATATATTCTTGACTTTCATAAAAGCCTGTTTCAATAGAAGTTTTTTCTCCGAAATCGGCCTGCACCCACAATCCTCTGGTGTTGCTTATGATTCGGTTTGACCGTGGATAGTTCAACGTGTCTGTAAAATCTTTCCCTGCTCCGATGTTGCAGAGAAAATTTATTCGAATATGAACATCTCCTTCTTGGTATTCAAAAAGATGTTTTCTCAGTGCAATAGCTGCAAAGTGGTGGTAAATCTTCACGCTGTCTTTCAATTCGCCTTCCATATTTGAAAGAGGCAAATCGTTACGCATGTAAGGCTGCATGGAAAGGAAAATGGGAGATTCTGTTTTCAAGGCAGCTTCTCTCACAGAGCGAGTAAAACCAAACCCGATCGGATAAGCAGACGGCTGCGCGAAGCAAAATAAAACCTGCGCTAAAAATAAAATCGTAACAAAAAATTTCAATTTCATTTCAATATTTATTTTCAATTCTCGCGAACATCTAAGGCATCGCGCAATCCATTTCCAACCATCATAAACGAAAGTACTAAAAGCATAATGCATACTCCTGGCAAAAATGCTAGATACGCCATATCCGTAGTCAAGTATGAATAGCTTTCACGAATCATATTTCCCCAGCTTGGTGTTGGTATTTGAGCCCCTAAACCTAAAAAACTCAACCCCGCCTCCATAAGAATAGCAGAAGCAAAGTTAGCTGCCGACATCACAATAATCGGAGAAAGAACGTTTGGCAAGACATGTTTGAAAATAATTCGCGAGGAGGAATTTCCAATAGCCTTCGCGGCTTCAATATATTCCTTTTCTCGAACACCCAAGACCTGTCCACGGGTTATGCGCGCCACTTCCACCCACATCGTTAATCCCACTGCCACAAAGACTTTCCAAAAGCCTGTTCCGAAGGCGAAACAAATTGCCATAACCAAGAGCAGTGTGGGTATGGCCCAAACAACTTGAATGAAATACGATATTAATGCATCAACCCATCCCTTGAAATAGCCGGCCCACAAACCTAACGTTACACCTAGAATTAAGGAAATAATTACCGCAATGCTACCCACCAATAAAGAAACCGATGCTCCAGCCATCAATCGCGATAACACATCTCTACCGTACTTATCTGTTCCTAACCAGAATTTCTTTTTCGAAACAACTGCGCCATCCTTGCTCGCAATCAAATCTTTCGTTGCGAATTTCCTCATTTCCCCACTCCCATTTTTCTCAAATAATTCTGTGCTAAGTGTATCACCAATGGACTCACTTTTCGAGATTGGAAACCACTCCTCTGTATCTGATTTCAACGAAATAAATTGAACCTGAAATCCAGGTTTACAAAGGGCAAGACTTAATTTTTGATCATTGGCATTTTCAGTTTTATCTAAGCGAATAAACGACCCAAAAGCCGAAACCAAAATCATCAATAGTATAAAGAACAAACCAGCCATCGCGAGTTTGTTTTTTGTAAATCGATGTAATGACGAATTTGATTCCATGCTTATTTCAAACTTACCCTTCTTCCCTTCCATTTCGGAATGATAAATAAACTACTTATAAAGATGAAAAGACTGAAAAAAGGATAAAGAAACATCTGCGGCAGAGCCAGCATAACTTCTTTCATCTTCATTCGATTTGAAAAAACACCATACATACAAAGGACTTCTGCAATTACTTTAACAGAGAGAAACGCCAAGCTTTCCAAATGCCATGAAGGAATAAAAAGCCCAACAAAGGCAAGAACATGAATGGCACTAATGAGAGTAAAAAAAACATGCAAAACAGATGCTTTTGTAGAAGGAAGTTTCGTGATTTTTCCTGCCCAACGTATTCGCTGATCAATTGACTCTCGCCATGAATTAACTGTTGAAATTTCCACCCTGCAAAACTTCTCCCAACACATGGAAGTATCCCTACCTAACTTCACAACTCGACTCAATAAAAACATATCGTCACCGCTCGAAATAGATCGATGCGCTTCTATGTTTTCCATAAATAAATTACGTTTAAAAATAAGATTCGCTCCGTTGCACATCATGGGCAATTTAACCTCTGAGCTAAGCCACGTTATGAATTGCAAATAACGCCATTCATTGGTCTGCAGTTGCTCCAAAAGACTACTTCCGGAATTCATGTATACCGGCATAATCAATAGATCTTGCTCAAGGTCGCTTTCAAATTCTTTGAATCGTTCTGATGAAAACTGACTAATCACAACATCAGCATCTAGCGTCCAGATATATTCTGTTTTTGCCTCCTTCACGCCTAATTCTAAGGCTGCTTTTTTTCCTTTGGATTCAACTCCTAGATGTAATATTCTGAGGTTAGTTATGCTGCAACCTGAGAGATGTTTTTCAGAATCATCTGTTGAATGGTCATTCACAAAAATAACTTCTTCAACAAATTCATAAACAAACTGCAATGAACGCACACATTCCACAAGCGCGCTATCCACCGAGCGACAATCGTCGCTGATATTCCGGAAGGGAACAACTATCGTTATTTTGGAAGAAGTGTCTTTCACGAAACAGATTACCTTTGAAACTCAAAGTAAATTCATTTGAGTACAAAAGAACGAATCATTTTAGGAATTGACCCCGGAACAAGCATTTTAGGTTTCGGCGTTATTCGTGTGGAAGAAAAAAAAATGACACTACTTACGATGGATGTTGTTCGCATGGATAAGATTCCTGACCACGCATTGAAGCTCGAAAAAATATTTACTCGTTGCATTGAAATCATTGATGAATTTCATCCCGACGAGCTCGCCATTGAAGCGCCCTTTTTCGGAAAAAATGTGCAATCTATGTTAAAGTTAGGGAGAGCCCAAGGTGTTGCAATTGCTGCGGCGCTCAGTAGGAAACTCTCTGTGGTAGAATATGCCCCAAGGAAAATAAAACAAAGCATAACGGGAAACGGAAATGCATCAAAAGAGCAAGTAGCGGCCATGCTTCAGCAAATCCTGAAAATTAATCAAGCCGACATGCCAAAAAAAATGGATGCTACCGACGGGGTAGCCGCTGCCGTTTGTCATTATTTCCAAACAAGCGGACCTTTTGCAGCGAAAGGAAATTACAAAAGCTGGGACTCATTTCTGAAAAACAATCCCGACCGAATTCGTTGACCGAATTCCTCTAGTGCCTATTCAATAAATGAGATTTATTAGTCTTGTTTGTTTCATAGGGATGTCCTATTTTTGAACAAATGCTAAACCGCGCCATTATTACGTTTTGTCTTGTTTGCACTTCGCAAATACAATCTTTTGCGCAAGTGTTGGGCGTTCCTTTGTTTAGTTGGGATTTTGCAGGAGGTCTTCCTTCCACCTGGACAAATGGTAGTAATTCGAATATTGGTGTTTGGGAATACCGAGGCCCTAGTACTGTTCCAAGCAATGCAATAACCTCACGTGGTTCTTGCGCAGGAGGTAGTTCAGCTTTCAATTCAATTACCCAAAGCAATGGGTTCATGATTTTCGATTCAAATTATTGGGATGACAATGACAATGAATGCGGAGGCTTTGGGACAGGACCAGATCCTGGACCACATGACGCATGGCTCATTTCAAACTCGTTTTCTCTATCTGGTGTAACCGGCGCAGTAGTGACCTTTCAACAACAATTTCGCAACTACAATTCGACCATTAAAGTTCAGTATTCCATCAATGGGGAAACGACATGGATTGATCTGATTACACAATCTGACTTTCCAGGTGCAACATCAGAATGGAAATCTGCAACTTTTCCGGCAGGGGCAATTGGTCAGACCAACGTGAAAATTCGCTTCCTTTATTCCGGTAGCTACTATCATTGGGCCATTGATGACATTACCGTCTTCAAACCTAGCATTAACAACCTTTCCATAAATAATACGAGGTACACCACATTTGGAAATACCAGCCCCGTTCCGCCGAACGACTTTCACGATTTACCCTATGATCGTTATCCAAAAACGATGATTGTACCGTTTAAGTTTAGCGGAAAAGCAACAAACATCGGAAGTGCCACACAAATGACCTCTAACCTGAACGTTAAGGTACTTAACGCCGCCAATACCGTATTGTACAATCAGACAACCACTAATTCAAATGTTGTTGCCGGTGCAACAGCCTCTTACACGCTAACAACCGGATTCACACCTAGCGTAACTACAGGCTACTTCAGAGTTGCCTATCAAATCAATCAAACTCAAACCGACGAAGCGCCAAGCAACAACAGAGACACGTTGGATTACTACATTACGGATTACCAATACGCCCGCGACGAAGGTCCAATGGAAGATGAGTTTACTCCAAGCGCAATGTATGCCGGACAAACATACCAAGTAGGTAATATTTTCCAAGGAAGATCAAACACATTGAAATGTAATTCTATTGCCGTAGCTGTTGGTCCTGGAACTGCTGCAGGAACTACTATTCAAGCGAAAATTTACAGAACTGATTTCACTAACCTTCAAGCAACGTCGGATGTTTATCAAGTAAACGAGTGGGATATAAATTCAATTGGACAACAAAAACTCATCACACTTCAATTACCTGCTCCTTTGCAGCTGATAGCTGACAGTATTTATATTGTAATGGTGGAAAACACCGTGGGCTCACAAGCCTTTAAAGTTTGCAGAAGTGGCGCCGCGATAGATCAAACTAGTTTTGTCCGTTACCCTCAAAACAATGGGCTTTTTTTTATGGCTAAGATGCCTGTGGTTCGAATGAATTTATTCACGCCTGCACAAATTCCAGGATGCACAAACCAATCCGCCATGAATTATTCGTCACTAGCTACAATTGATGATGGCTCGTGCGACATCCCTGGATGTATTTATTCAAATTCGCCGAACTACAATCCTAATGCAACTTGGTATGACGGATCCTGTTTAGTAAGTGGGTGTACGAATCCAACAGCATGTAATTATTCTCCAATTGCTGCCGTAGACAACAATTCTTGCATTCTCCCTTCAACATACTTTGCAGATTCCGATTCAGATACATTTGGAAATCTTTCTTCTACACTTTCTTCATGCACACAGCCGCCTGGGTACGTAACTAATTCGACAGACTGTAACGATAATAACAGTGCAGTTAATCTTGCCGCTGCTGAAATTTGTAACCCCATTGATGACGATTGCGACGGCCTTATCAACGAAGGATTAGCAATCATTATTTATTACGCCGATAGCGATGCTGATGGATTTGGGAATCCGACGGTAAGTATAAATGCTTGCACACCACCTTCGGGTTATGTTACAAACAGCAGCGATTGCAATGATTCGAATGCACTTGTAAAACCAAGCGCCGTAGAACTTTGTAATCTAATCGACGATAATTGTAACGGATCAATTAATGAAGGCCTTGTGTTCGTCAATTACTACATAGATACGGACCAAGATGGTTACGGTGCTGGTGCGGCAACAAACTCGTGTACACCCATCTTCGGAAACTATGCGACGAACAATTTCGACTGCAACAACTTCAATGCTAACATTAGACCCTATGCTATTGAACTTTGTAATGGTTTGGACGATAATTGTAATAGTCTAATAGATGACGAACTAGCATTTCAATCTTATTACATAGATACCGATGCCGATGGTTTTGGCGCTGGGAACGGGACATTAGCTTGTTCAAATCCAGGAGCAGGATACGTTTCAAACAATACCGATTGCGACAACAACAATCCTAACATTCGTCCCACCGCAATTGAAATTTGTAATGGAATTGACGACAACTGTAACAACCTTATTAATGAAGAACTTGTTTTTCTGACTTACTATCTTGATGCGGATCAGGACGGATATTACCTTTCCTCTCTTAGCGCTTGTTCTTCTCAAGGAATCAATTACACCACGATTGGAGGGGTTCTCGGAGACTGCAATGACGCCAATACAAACGTAAACGCAGGTGCGATTGAAATATGTGGAAATGGAATTGACGAAGATTGCAATGGAACGGATCCTATATGTATCGTTCTAGATTGCACCAATCCTATTGCTATTAACTTCAATCCTATTGCCAACCAAGATAATGGAACATGCATTATTCTAGGTTGTACTGATGTGAACGCTGACAATTACAACCCCTTAGCCAACGCAAATAATAACTCTTGCATATACTTTGGCTGTATTGATCAATTCGCAAACAATTACGACCCGGAAGCAAATACAAATGATTTCAGTTGCCAATACAACATTGCGTCCGTCTCTGTTTCAGAGTTCCAAGTATGTCAAAATGAAAATATTATTGCATACAACCAAACCTTGTTCACTTCTCAAGATTATTGTACTGTTGACTTTGGCGACGGAACCGTTCTTAATTATTGCGCACCAACTTATGAGCATAATTATCAAATACCGGGTAACTATATTATTCAATTAACCTATTCCCACGGAATAGAATTTTCTCAAGCAATTACTGAACAAATTGTCGTTTCAGAGCTACCTACCCCTGGTGTTATCGAATTTAACTTCCCGCAAATCTCATTAATTACCGACGGCTCCTACAACATACAGTGGATTTTCAATCAGGTTGCAACAAACAATAACCAAAGTACATTCGACGCTTCTGCCAACTATATCGAAGACGGATTTTACATAGCAAAAATAACCAATGAGTTTGGATGCTCCGCTAATACCGATTCTATCTATTTCGTCCTTCCTACATACAGCGTCAATCAAGTTAACGCATGTGGGCCAAACAATGTCATTCTTGAAAACACCACTATTACAAGTGAATTACTGGACTGTCATTTTGAAAACTCTAACCTCCCAGGCAACACCTATTCCTCTCCTTACATATACTACATGGGAGAGTCTGAAAGTTTCGAAATATCCGAAGTATGCACTGCTTTTGGAAACTCCTACTACTCAATAAATAACCAACCAATTGAATCATTCGATATACCTGTGACACCTGAATTGACTTACAATTCAAATTACGTTCAAGCATTGAATAATAATGGGAGCGAAATTCAATGGTTTCTTAATGGGACGCAACTCGAGATAGGACCGTATGATCCAAGTGTAAACATCTACTTCAACAATAATTTCCAAAATGGTAATTACGCCGCTGTATACACCAATGACTTTGGATGTGCCTCTGACACCGGATATTATTTTGTTATTGAAATAAATGCAACAACAACAATTGGTGAAGGATGCTACCCACTAAGTACAACCATAATTAACAACACTTCCATGAATGCAGGGATTCAATGCGATGTATTAATTCCTGAATTGGATTACAACCCAATAACTGAAAACTTCAACTATACTTTCCAAAGCCCAGGAGTGTACGAGCCGTTGCTCTATTGTTATTCTGGCATATTCTCTAGTACCTATATATTCGATCCCATTACAGTTCATGACCACCCGGCGATTCCAGAACTTTCATCGGAATATGGAAAAGTAATTGTCACGAATAATTCAGCAGCGTATTCAGTTCAATGGAGTCTCGATGGTAATAATTTAAATTTATCGAGCGATTCCATTTCAACCTTCATCAATGGATTTTATGACAATGGTTATTACTCAGCAACCTATACTGATTCGAACGGCTGTTCAACAACAAGCGATTCATTAATTGTCATTCAACCGCGTTACGAAGCTACCAATAGCGAAGGTTGCAGTCCTCTTAACGCAATTCTTTCAAACACGACTGATCCAATAGATGGAATGACTTGCCTCATTAACGATGGAAATGGAGGGGCAAATATCCCATTTAACCTATCTGTTGATTTGTCTTACTTGAATGCCGGGAGTTTCGCACCAGAAATGAATTGCTTTGTTGGAAGTTATTATGGAACTTATGTCGACACACTCATTGAAGTATATCAAGACCCTACAGATAACGGACTTAATTACACCAACGGATTCATTACTGCAATTGATTTACCTGTTTCAGGTTATATCTCATGGTATCAAAACGGGATAGCATTGAATGAGAATAGCAATCCAATAAACATTGGCCAAAATCAATTGAGTGGATATTTCTACGGAACAATCACTAACGAATTTGGTTGCACTACTCACACAGATAGCCTTTTACAAATTTTCCCTTCATTCAACCTCAATGCAACACAAGGATGTGGCCCGTTGAATATTTATGCTACTAACACAACTCCATTCTTCGAAGGAATGTCATGTGTACTTCAATCAAATGGAAATGATTATCTGCTTAATAATTCGAATACATTAAATTACAATACAGAAGGATCGTATAGCACTTCACTAACCTGCTCTATTAACGGTTCAACCTTCACAGTTGGGGGACCAACAATTACAGTTATTCCCAACGCCCCAACACCAATACTTTCTGCGGCATATGGCGCGATCTTATGTTCAAATTGCACTGGCCTTACAACTCAATATTTCCTTGACAACGTGGCCTTTGCTCAAGGAACTACAGCCGTAAGTACTATTCAAAACGGAGTTTATCAAAACGGTTTTTACTCTGCACAATCCGTTTCAAACCAAGGATGTTTATCTTCTATTTCAGCTGCTTTAATGTTCGTTCAACCCGCCTTGAACTTCAGTCCAAGTGAAGGATGTGCCCCTTTGCAAGCGACATTTGTAAATACCACTGATTATATAAACGGCCTTTCTTGCGAACTTTTCTTGGGTAATGGAAACGGAAATATTCCTCTGTCCTATTTAGAATCATACAACTACAGCTACTCAAACCCAAACACATACTCACCCTACCTATCTTGTTCAGTCGGAAGCATTGTTGCAAATAGCCCAGCAGCTTCGTTGATCGCAAATGGTGGTACAACTCCTAATTTAACAATTGAAGGAAGTACAGTTACTTGTTCGAATTGCGCTAATCAGGATAATGTCACTTGGATTATCGACGGAACCATGACCGTTGATTCAATCTCAAGCATTCCTGATTCTCTAGGATCTTTTTATTCTTGCGATTACATTAATGAATTCGGATGCACGGCAAATTCATTTATTGTTTCGGCAACTGAAGAAATTAGCAACTCATTCAACATTTACCCAAACCCAGTTCGCGATTTTCTGCAGTTATCAGGACTTTCCCAAACTAGTACTCTTGAAATACTTGATGCTCAAGGTAGGTTGGTATTTAAAGAATTGGGAAGGGGAACTCAAAGAACAATCAACACTGCAGAATTTTCCAACGGATTCTATACAATTACAGAAACTTCAGCTAAAACATTCCGAAGTGGCACGCTTTTAGTGAAACATTAGTGACTTTAAAAATTCTTACCGATATTTGAAAACTAACAATCAATAATATGAAAATCAATTTTACCCTTTTTGCTGCAGTGGCGTTCTTCTTAGGGCTAGCTGGATGTGCTGAAGCGCAGCCAGGCAAAATCACAACTTTCGGAGCACCGATGCTAACTCCAAATGAATTAGAACACAACTACGGTCAAGTTAAAAAAGGTTCTGATGGTAATTGTACATTTGAATTATCTAACACTGGAGATCAAAATCTGATCATCAGCTCTTGTCAAGGATCTTGCGGATGCACAACTCCTAAATGTGACCCGAACTCTACTATTGAGCCCGGAAAAAGCCAGACAATTACCGTGCATTACGACACGAACAGAATGGGACCATTCACAAAAACTGTTATGGTGAATTGGAATAACCCTGAAGCCAAGCCTACCGTTTTAACCATCAAAGGTGAAGTCATCGAATAATTTTAAATAATAAGACATAATGAAAAAAGTAATTTTCTCTTTCGCCATTGCAATAGGTTTTGCAATTTCGGCTAACGCTCAAACTCAATTGGTTTCCGGTCCAGCCATTACAGTTGATAAAGAAGTTCATGATTATGGAACTGTTGCCTTCGGTGGTAACGGTGCGTGTGAATTCAAAGTAACAAATTCTGGAACTGAGCCTTTAACTTTAAGCAAGTGCAAAGGATCTTGCGGATGTACGGTTCCGACTTGTGATACAACTCCAATCCTACCAGGTGGTTCTTCAATGATTGCGGTGAAATACGACACGAAGCGTCCAGGCCCAATTAACAAATCTGTGACCATCAACTCAAACGCGGTGAATGAGCCCGTTAAAGTTGTTCGCATCAAAGGTAACGTTGAAGCAGATCCAAATGCTCCTGCTCCTGGCATACCAGGTGGTGCTCCAGTGAAAGAGCAAGGTGGTGCTCCAAACAACTAAGGAAAAGTCAAACATAAAAAAGGGTCTGATTATTCAGACCCTTTTTTTATTCGAATAAATTCCTTCGTAAGATTATTTCCAACGAGCGATAACCGTTTCATTTCCTTTTGTAACATCATCGATATTCGCGACAATCTCTGTTCCCAAAGGGAAGTACAAATCAACGCGACTTCCAAATTTGATGAAACCAAACTGTTCGTTTGTCTTGAGTTTATCGCCAGCATTTACATACCATACAATGCGTCTTGCCACAGCTCCTGCTACCTGGCGCAGCAATACATCCTTTCCAAGAGCATGCTCTACAACAACCGTTGTGCGCTCATTCTGAGTGCTGCTCTTTGGATGCCAAGCAACCAAAAACAATCCCGGATGGTATTTAAAATATTTCACTTCTCCGGAACAAGGTGTCCAATTCGCATGGACATTCAATGGCGACATGAAAATTGAAACTTGAATACGCTTGCCTTGAAAATACTCAGGCTCTTCTACCTCTTCAATAACTACTACCTTTCCATCACATGGAGCAACCAATTCATTTTCATTCGCGCGATTCACACGATAAGGCAGTCGAAAGAACTGCAAAAACAGCAGGAATATTATTCCACATGCAACAGCTGTTAATATCCAAACTAAGGCAGCGTTGAACATCAAAAATGCGCCGCCAACAAGTATTGTAGAAACTAAAAGCGTTCCACCTAAAATCTTAAAACCCTCTTTGTGAATAGTCATATTAAAACAAAATCAAATAAATTATTACCAGCGGAAGTGCAATAAGCAATCCGTCAAACCGATCCAATACCCCGCCGTGACCAGGAAGTAGTTTTCCTGAATCTTTAACCCCTTTTATACGCTTAATTTGAGATTCAATTAAATCTCCAATATTGGCGAAAACCGCGACAATTGTTGCAATGGCTATCCACTCAGCGCGACTGAATGAATTGGGCATTAACGAAAAAAGAAAATATCCTGAAAGAACAGCACTTGTCATTCCTCCAAACAATCCCTCCCACGTTTTTTTAGGAGATACTGCTTCAAGCAGTTTGTGCTTTCCAAAGAACTTTCCAATCAAATAAGCTCCTGTGTCGTTTGCCCATAAAATCAAAAAGAATCCAAATGGAAGACGCGCGTCAAATTCACCGTTGACTTTACTTAAAAAGACGAGCAGAGAAAAAGGCAGCACCGTATATATAAAGCCCATTAAGATGGTGGAGGTATCCAAAATAAAGCTTGCACTCACCTTCATCATTTCAATAGACATGAATAACAGCCAAAGCACAGGCACAATTAACATCCATCTCCAATCAGTTCCATAAACCATAGTGGAAGCAGCTGTTAGATAAAGGAGAACCGCTAATCCAAGTCCCACTCGTCTTTGGAAGCGTCTCATTTGCGGATTAACCAATCGAACAAATTCCTGAAACCCTTTTGCTGCGAAAAATCCAAACAACAGCGCAAATGGCAAAAGCCCTGCAAAAGCAGAGCCCACCACAACTAAACTAAAAATAAGTCCAACCAAGGACCTTAATAATAGATTACTCAAACCTAACTCTCCTCTGTTTCTGGGGTTTGTGTTTCACTATCTGAATTTTCTTCTTTCGTCTGTGAATCTTCAACAACAGGATTCTCCTCTGAAACAGGAACCGTATCCACTGCTGCGTCAAAAATTAATGCATCTTTAGCAAGTTGAGCCGATGTCTCAGCATCGTCTATCTGAGTTTGACGATCGATATATGGCCTAACACCAAGAATTCTCTCTAGATCTTCTTTGAAAATCACTTCTTTTTCCAGGAGTAATTGAGCCAACTCTTCTAATTTTTCGCGATTCTCTGTAAGCAAATGAAGAGCACGCTGATAAGACGCTTCCACCAATTTACTCACCTCTTCATCCATTGTTCTGGCGGTCTCATCACTGTAGGGTTTTTGAAACTGATTATCGCCGGAAGAGTCGTAGTAACTCAAGTTTCCAATGCGATCATTCAAACCGTATATCCCAACCATAGCATAGGCCTGCTTCGTTACCTTCTCTAAGTCTGAAAGAGCTCCTGTTGAAATCTTACCGAAGATTACTTGCTCTGCTGCTCTTCCGCCAAGGGTTGCACACATTTCATCAAGAATCTGGTCAGTCGTTGTAATTTGTCGTTCCTCCGGTAAATACCATGCAGCGCCTAAAGATCTTCCTCTTGGAACAATGGTCACCTTAACCAAAGGTGAAGCATATTCCAACAACCAAGATGTTACCGCGTGTCCTGCTTCGTGGAAAGCAATGGAGCGTTTTTCATTCGGAGTAATAATTTTATTCTTCTTCTCAAGACCACCAATAATACGATCTACAGCTGCTAAGAAATCCTTTTGTTCTACAGATGCAGCACCATGTCGTGCAGCAATAAGGGCTGCTTCATTGCATATATTAGCTATGTCTGCTCCAGAAAACCCCGGTGTTTGTCGCGCTAAAAAGTCTACATCAACAGATGGATCTGTTTTAACGTTCTTCAAGTGCACATTAAATATTTGAACGCGCTCCTTTACATCAGGCATGTCTACATAAATCTGACGATCGAATCGACCGGCGCGCATCAAGGCCTTGTCTAAAATATCTGCACGGTTCGTAGCAGCTAGAATAATAATTCCTGAATTTGTTCCGAACCCATCCATTTCAGTTAGCAACTGATTCAGCGTATTCTCGCGCTCATCGTTGCCCCCAAAGTTTACATTCTTGCTTCTCGCACGTCCGATAGCATCAATCTCATCAATGAAAATGATAGCAGGTGCTTTCTCTTTTGCCTGGCGGAATAAATCACGCACCCGGCTCGCTCCAACTCCAACAAACATTTCCACAAAATCGGAACCTGACAATGAAAAGAAAGGAACCTGGGCTTCCCCTGCAACAGCCTTAGCCAACAATGTCTTTCCTGTTCCAGGAGGTCCTACTAATAAAGCTCCCTTCGGAATCTTTGCTCCTAACTCAGTATATTTCTTCGGATGTTTCAAGAAATCTACGATCTCTTCCACTTCTTCTTTTGCTCCTTCCAATCCTGCAACATCAGCAAAAGTCACATTAGTTCCTTTGCCTTTCTCGAATAGTTGAGCTTTACTCTTACCAATGTTAAATATCTGGCCACCACCGCCACCACCGCCACCACCGCCCATGCGGCGCATGATAAATGTCCAAGCGGCAATCATTACCCCCAAGGCAATTAACCACCACAATAAACTCTGAGCCGTTTCATTCGGCGGCTGAAATTTCACTTCGAAATTATGGACCGGACCTAGCGCATGTAACTCGTCAATAAAATGCTCACTCGGAGGAATGTTAAACCAAAAGTCACTGCCCTGGCGAGTTCCCATGACCCCTTTTTGCTCTGGATATTGTCCCTTCAAATTCGCTTTTCCTAGCGAATCTAAATAAACCTTTCCCGTTGAACCGTTGTATTCAACTCGAGCAATGTAATTGCTTTCAGCCCATGACTTCACCTGAGCGTAATTCGTTTCAGATCCATCTGAACTACCATTGAATACCATTAATCCAATTAACACGATTGCTATTACCGCATAAATCCAATAAAAACTAAATCCACCCTTCATCGGATTATTAGGTCCAGCTGGCTTTTTACTATTCTGATCACTCATCTTTTTTCTTAGCTATTTTCTTGGTTACCACTTTTGGTTTTGCCGCTGCTTTAGATTTAACAGCTGCCTTAGGTTTTGCTGCTGCTTTTGGCTTAGGCTCCGCTTTTGGTTTTACCGCTGCTTTTGCCTTCGGCTCCGCTTTCGGTTTAGAAACTGCCTTTGGCTTTGGCTCCGCTTTTGGCTTTTCCTTTTTCGGTAAAGCCATTACCTTACCATCGGACCATAGACCTTCTATATCATAATGCTCACGCATGGGTTCATAAAACACGTGGACAATTATGGTAAAATAATCCATCAATACCCATTGTGCATTGCGCACTCCCTCGACTCTGCGAGGTCTTTCGTCCAATTCTTTTCGAGTGAAATTCTCGGCACTTCTTGCTATCGCTTCAACCTGAGTTGTGCTCGTTCCTGTGCATACAATAAAGTAATCGGCAATTGCCGCTTCAATGTTCCGCAAATCAAGAATCTTGATATCGTGACCTTTAACTTCTTCTATTCCGTTAATAATGGAAAGTAACAATGCATCTTCGCTACTTTTATCTGCTGCTTTTTTCTTCATTTTTTATTCTTCTGTAGCAAAGGTATTCCGCTACGGCGTAATTTCGTTGTAATCTTTAAGTTTTCTGCATTGAAAGAGTCCATGTTTGAACAATCACCACATTCCCATTTCGAGCAGCTCGACAGTACAAACAACTATGCTTCCACAATTGCTAAACTGCCACAAACTCAAAGCGGCACTGCCATTACTACCGATTTTCAGCTAGAAGGAAGGGGGCAGCGTGACAACCAATGGCTAGCAGAACCAAGAAGTTCGTTCCTTGGAACGATCATTTTGAAAATCCTACTCAAGCCCGAAGAAATCTTTTATCTCAGCAAATGGGCCGCACTTCAAGTGGCGAAAACACTTATTCAACATAACATTCAGTCCGTTTCTATAAAGTGGCCGAACGATATTTTTGTTGAAGGAAAAAAAATCGGTGGTATTCTCATAGAAAATTCTTGGAGCGATCAGCAGCTACATTATTCTTTAATTGGAATCGGAATAAACATTTCGAATCAAAATATTGAAAATGCGACTTGCATTTCAAATCACACAATTGAGATTCCGACTGTGTCATCCTTTTTGAAGACACTGCGAAATCAGATGGCAAGCGATTTATTTCTGTTGGAAGAAAAAAAATGGCCTGAAGTAGATGCACAATACCATCAGATTCTTTTTCAGAAAGGTGAAATCAAAAATTACCAAATTGCAAAAGATCAATCCATCTTTTTAGGAAAAATAATCCAGGTGGAAGCGGATGGAAAGCTGTTGATTGAAGCAGAAGACCAATCTTGCTTAGCTTTCTTCATGAAAGAAATCATATTTAAATAATTTAGATTGAAGGAAAGAAGTCTTACCTTCAATTTGATAACACATCACAATGAAAACGATAAAGAGAATCGCAGTCTTAGGATCTGGAATCATGGGCTCGCGAATTGCCTGCCACTTCGCACAATGTGGAATTCCAGTTTTATTGTTAGACCGAATTTCAGACGACGAAAAGGACAAGAATAAAATCGTGAACGATTCGCTGAAAAATGCCCTGCAAGCCTCTCCTTCCCCCATCTATTCGAAGAAATTCGCTTCACGAATTACAACGGGAAATTTCGACGATAATTTAAAAGACATTTCCAATTGCGATTGGATCATGGAAGTCATTATTGAAAAGCTCGAACCGAAACAAACACTCTTCGAAAAAGTAGAGCATTTCAGAAAACCCGGAAGCATTGTTTCAACCAACACCAGCGGCATTCCCATTCATCTTATTGCTGAGGGAAGAAGCGAAGATTTCAAAAAGAATTTCATTGGTACACACTTCTTCAACCCTCCAAGATATTTACGTTTGTTGGAGATCATTCCTATCGATGAAACCGACCCAGCACTCATTTCTTTCCTGAAAGAATTTGGAAGTTTGAAATTGGGAAAGGAAGTCGTCTTGTGCAAAGACACTCCCGCATTCATTGCGAACCGCATTGGTGTATTCAGCATTCAAGCCTTGCTTCACAGCATGAAGGAATTGGATCTTACCGTTGAAGAGGTTGACAAACTCAGCGGAACCATCATGGGTAGACCAAAGTCTGCAACGTTTCGCACGTGCGACGTTGTTGGATTAGACACGCTGGTTCACGTTGCAAACGGACTATTCGCCGTTGCAAAAACCGACGAGCAACATGTGCTATTCGCCTTACCCGATTTCATTCAAACCATGATCACCAATCAATGGTTAGGCGATAAAACGAAACAAGGATTCTATAAAAAAACGAAGGGAGAAAACGGAGAGAAAGAAATTCTTGTGCTCGACTTAAACACACTCGAATACCGCAAACAAAACAAAGTGAAATTCGCTTCTTACGAGGCCGCTAAACTCATCGACGATCTTCATTCAAGACTTCAACATTTATACAACTCAACCGATAAAGCAGGAGCGTTCTACAAGAAAATGATGCACGCTTTATTCTCTTATGTAAGTTTCCGAATGAATGACATTGCAGATGAATTGAAAGACATCGATGCAGCTCTTCGTGCCGGTTTCGGATGGGAATTAGGCCCATTCGAATTGTGGGATACACTCGGTTTCGAAGCTTGTTTAACGAACATGATTAACGAAGGTTATCAAGTAGCGCCTTGGGTTCATGAAATGAAAAAATCTGGATTCACTTCCTTCTATAAAAATTCAGAAAGTCCAGAACAATTCCTTCCAACAGAAAATAAATACGTAGTCATTCAAAGAAGCGAACAAGCGCGTTCGTTGGATTCATTCAAAGAAATTATTTGGACAAACAGTGCTTGCATTGTTCGTCACATTGGCGATGGAATTATAGCGCTTTCATGGAAATCGAAGATGAACACCATTGGCGGAGAAGTGCTTGCTGGAATTAATAAAGCCATAGACCTTGCGGAAGAAAAGTACAACGGACTTGTGATCTACAATCAAGGAGATAATTTCTCTGCTGGCGCGAACGTAGGAATGATCTTCATGTTCGCTGTTGAGCAAGAATACGAAGAACTCGACATGGCCGTTCGCTATTTCCAAAAGACTGTCATGCGATTGCGTTATTCAAACATTCCGGTTGTGGTTGCTCCGCATGGATTGGCACTCGGTGGTGCATGCGAAATGTCAATGCATTCAGACGCAACCGTTGCACATGCAGAAACCTACATGGGATTGGTTGAAATGGGTGTGGGAGTAATTCCTGGCGGAGCTGGCACGAAAGAATTCGCCTTGCGCGCATCAGATGAAATGAAGGAAGGCGACATTCGTTTGAATGTCCTTCGAAATAGATTTTTAACGGTAGGACAAGCGAAGGTGGCAACCTCAGCAGAAGAAGCTTTTGAATTGGGATACTTAAGCAGAGAAAAAGATGAAGTGTGCGTAAGTCGCGCACACCAGCTCATGCGTGCGAAAGAAGTTTGTTTGAACTTTCATCATGCCGGTTACACGGCACCACAAGAACGCAAAGACATTACAATACTAGGAAACGAAGGATTAGGTATTGTTTACGCCGGTGCTTCTTCTATGAAATCTGGAAATTACATTTCAGAACACGATCAACTCATTAGTGAAAAACTCGGATTTGTGATGTGCGGAGGAGACCTATCTGCCCCAACAAAAGTGAGCGAACAATATCTTTTAGACCTCGAACGCAAAGCTTTTCTCGAGTTGTGCATGCAGCGCAAATCATTAGAACGTATGCAGAGTCTTATTACATCAGGAAAAATTTTAAGAAACTAATTCCATGAACGCATACATAGTTGGGGGTTATAGATCTGCTGTTGGCAAAGCGCAAAAGGGAATTTTCAAGTCCATGCGTGCCGACGAGCTTGCGGCGCAAGTCATTCAACATTTAATGAAAGACTTTCCGCAAATAGACAAAGATGAAATTAACGATGTCATTGTTGGAAATGCTACGCCAGAAGCCGAGCAGGGGCTAAACATTGGACGTATGATTTCCTTAATGGGATTGAATACGGAAAAAGTTCCCGGCATGACCGTGAACAGATATTGTTCGAGCGGATTGGAAACCATTGCGCTTGCAAGCGCCAAGATTCATGCAGGAATGGCCGATTGCATTATTGCTGGAGGTGTTGAAACCATGTCGCCCATTCCCTTCGGAGGATGGCGAATTGTTCCGCATCCGAAAGTCGCAAAGTCTCATCCAGACTGGTATTGGGGAATGGGACTAACCGCAGAAGCCGTTGCGAATGAATACAAAATTTCACGCGAAATGCAAGATGAGTTCGCATTTCATTCACACCGAAAAGCATTGGAAGCCATTGCTTCCGGAAATTTCGCTTCAGGAATTGCTCCCGTTGAAGTGGAAGAAATTTTTCTCGATGAAAAAGAGAAAAGACAAGTTCGAAATACAACAGTGACCATTGACGAAGGACCTCGCGCAGGAACAACTATTGAGGCACTTTCAAAATTGAAACCTGTATTTGCGTTAGACGGAACAGTTACCGCCGGTAACGCTTCGCAAACATCAGACGGTGCGGCTTTCGTAATGGTATGCTCGGAAGACTTCATGAAGAAACACAACCTCACGCCCATTGCCCAACTGAAGAGTTATTCGGTTGCTGCCCTTGCTCCTCGCATCATGGGAGTTGGTCCTATTTTCGCCGTTCCTAAAGCGCTTGAAGCTGCGGGGTTGAAGCAAAGCGATATTAATTTATTCGAATTGAATGAAGCCTTTGCTTCGCAAAGTGTGGCGGTAATCAATCATTTGGAGCTAGACCCATCACGCACCAACATTAACGGAGGAGCCATTGCATTGGGACATCCGCTTGGTTGCACTGGAGGAAAATTGACTGTTCAATTATTGAACGACTTGAAAAGAAGAAATGAAAAATACGGCGTAGTGACCATGTGCGTAGGGACAGGTCAAGGCGCAGCTGGAGTATTCGAAAGATTTTAATAAAACAACACATTATGAAACCAATAACAGGTGGGGAATTTCTAATCCGTAAAACAACAGCATCCGAAATTTTCATTCCGGAAGAATGGAACGAAGAGCAACGCATGATGAAGCAGATGTGCGACGATTTCGTGAA
>JBILTF010000014.1:0-32614 GCA_044371675.1 Flavobacteriales bacterium | reverse complement strand
GTAAATCAAAGAGACGAACGTAGTTCTTCTCGCCCGCTTGCAACGAGCTTTGTAACTTAAAAAAACGTTTTTCACTCTTGGTTAAGGAGCGAACCAGATCAAAAAGATCATGGGTTGGTTTCATACTTGCAGTTTGGCTGGTTAACTAACAGAGCGGTTTCAATTCTCTGCAGTTATTACTAAGACTCTGTCTATTTGGAAAAGGTTGTTTCATGAAATTGGAATATATTGCACTCATGAAGCACTTTTTTTTGCGCCAACTATTGATAATTGCCTTTTGCTTTATTCAGACGATACATTCTAGCGGACAGGGAATTACGAATTCGAAATGCAATCACCGTCATTCGCATAAAAACCTTTCCAACAGCAATAGTCGATGTGATACCGTAGATATTATAGACACTTACATATACCTCGATTTCACGAACTTCTCGAGTAATAATCTTCGCGGATATGCAGACATTGTGGTTTCTCCTTTGATGGTGAATATTCCACAATTGCATTTAGACCTTGAAGGATTGACCACCGATTCTGTTTTTGTTAATTCTGTTTCAGCAACATTCAATCATACGGGTCCTGATTTATTCATTAATCTTCCTAACCTGGCATCTTGGGTGAACTTCACTGTTCGTGTTTATTATCACGGCAGTCCAATTCATGATACCAGTTGGGGTGGATTTTATTACAGTAGTGGCTATGCGTTCAACATGGGCGTGGGCATGAATGCGCTTCCTCATAATTTTGGAAGGGTGTGGTTTCCGTGTTTCGACAATTTCAGAGAGCGCTGCACGTATACGATACAAACTTTAACAGATGGGGGAAGAACTTCGTATTGCGGAGGCTTGCGCTCTTCTGTGGAAAATGTAGGTGGAGATTCTTTGTTGACCACATGGAATTTATTGCAACCGGTTCCCTCCTATTTGGCTAGCGTTGCTGTTACTAATTATACCCATGTGGAAGATGAGTTCACTTCCTTGGGCGGATACACCCGCCCAATCTGGCTTGCAGCAAGGGCTGCAGACACGTTAGACATGAAGAATAGTTTTGTGCATTTGCACGATGCGCTTACTGCATTCGAAACGAAATACGGAAACTATGCCTTCGATAAAGTTGGATTCACAGCCGTGCCTTTCACCGGAGGAGCTATGGAACACGCAACCAACGTTGCCTATCCGCTCTTTGCTATTGATGGAACAACCGCCTATGAAACTCTTTTTGCGCATGAGCTCAGTCATCATTGGTGGGGCGATTTGATCACTTGCGAGACAGCAGCGGATATGTGGATTAACGAAGGTATGGCTTCTTATAGTGAGCGAATTTTCACGGAATGGCTTTATGGAAACGAAGCTTACAGCGCTTCTATTCGAGATAATCACAGAGATGTCTTATTGAATGCGCCACGCAACGACGGTGGTTATTTCGCGCTGAATGCTATTCCCGAGAACATTACCTACGGACAAACCGTTTACAACAAAGGAGCCGATGTGGCACATTCGCTGCGTGGATTTATGGGCGATGAAAACTTCTTTCAAGCCATACACGACTTAATGTCGCAATACCAATTCACCACGTTGAATTCAGTTCAGATGCGCGATTTCTTTCAAGCGTATACCACAGAAGACCTCTCTGAATTCTTCAACGGATGGGTGTTTCAGCCGGGGTATCCAGATTTTAGGTTGAAGGGATTCAGTTATTCTACACAATTTGTTGGCTACGAATTGAATGTTCACGTTGATCAATATTTACATAACAATTCATCCTACTTGAACAATGTTCCGTTGGAAGTAACAGTCATGGATTTTCAGGGAAATACAGATACTGTGCTGATGCACTTTTCTGGAGAATCGAGCACGGCCTCGGCAACTGTATTGTTCGAACCTTCGCATGTTCTATTTAATAGAGCGGATAAATTGCATTACGCAACACTTGCCGATGAAGCTTGGAATGCAACTACCGGTTCTCACGATTTAACCTTTGTGAATTTCGAATACGATGTGATTGATTTAGGAAACATGGATAGCATTTTCGTTCGTGCTGAAATGCACTTGACTTCGGCGGACAGAATCGCTGCTATTCCATTTACAGATTACATTATTTCTCAAGATCGCTTTTGGCATGTGAACACCTACGCCAACGAGACCACTTCAACAAAAATGACGTTGCGCTTCAATGGATCGGCAACGGCAACGAGCGCTTTGGACACTTCGTTGTTTCAATTGGTTCAGCAATATGGAATGGATGAAAGCAATTTGGTGTTGCTTTATCGCGCCAATGGATTCGATTCATGGAGTGAAGCAAGCAATTCCATACTCATTACTTCAGGAAACACTACTAATTGGAACGGAAGATTTGAAGTGTTGAATCCACGCTCGGGAGATTATGCTTTTGCCTTCCGTTCAGGGATTGTATCAGTAGACGAAATTGAAAATCCGTGTTTACCCTTCAACATAAATAATAACGAAATAACTTCTACGAATTATAGTGGGAGGTACAGTCTAACGAATGCAAACGGACAGCAATTGCAACAAGGAAAAGTTGCTGATGGATTCCGATTGAATATATCGGAATATGCAGATGGAATCTATTTCCTTCAGTTGAACAGTGTGAATTACAAAGTATTTTTGAAATAATATGCAAACACCCGCATCCTTTTCCACACGTCGCGAATGGCTCTTTATATTTTTAGCCGGGCTCTTCATTACGAATGCCATTACTGCTGAGTTAATCTCGAGCAAGCTCATTCAAATTCCCATTCAAATTGGAAATTGGAAGCACAACTTCATCACCATTGTAGGTGTATTGCCATGGCCCATTGTGTTTTTGCTAACCGATACGTTGAATGAATTTTATGGTGAAAAGGCAGTGCGTCGGTTGTCGTGGATTACCACAGTTCTGATTGGCTACTGTTTTATTATTGTGCTTTTTGCGCTTCAAATACCCGCTGTACCGGGCATTGGAGTGAGTGATGAACAATTCGGGGCGGTATTCGGACAAGCGCCATGGATTATGATTGGAAGTATTGCTGCTTTCTTAATTTCTCAATTGTTAGACGTGACCATTTTCCATTGGATCAAAAGCAAAACTGGAAACAATCACATTTGGCTTAGAAGCACAGGAAGCACTGTTGTTTCTCAAATGATAGACACTATTGTTGTCTTGTACATTGGATTTGTTCTTCCAGTAAAAATGGATTGGAATACATTTGCGGAAGTTGCTCCGACGAATTATTTGTTGAAGATGGGGATTGCTGTTGCATTAACTCCGCTGATATACGCGGTTCATGCAGGCATTCGGAAGTTTATTTAAGCACACCTTTTCCGAATTCAAATTTCATTCCGGATGAAATAATAATACCGGTAGACTTTATATTGAAAACAGAAGAAGGATTGTCGAACAAGTTGGTCCAACCTTGTTGCTTTGTAGCAGATACATAAAATTTGTAACGCTTCGCTTTCGTAATCCCTACACCTAATTCTACTTGTGTAGACAATTCGAACTGAGCTGCGGTGCTCGTAGCGTCTTGCCATGTGTAATCGATGATTTTTCCGCTGGCATCAAGTACAGGTGTCTCTGAAATTGCTTTTAACAAGAAACCAGGGACAAAAGCAACATTACCAAAAATGTAAGCTCTATTTCCCAATTGAACACCCACTTTTATGGGCGCTGAAAAATAGTTGAATCTATTTCGAAGTTCAGCCAAACCCAATTCTGATCCAACAGAATCTGTTAGCAAAATTGAATTACTGAATCCACGTTGAACCAAATTTATCTCTCCGCCTACAGTCAAGAATCTAAAGTGCACTCGATCGTAGGTTAAACTTACACTTCCACCAACAACATCTTTGGTAGTATATGTTGAAAGATTGGTATTCACATTAGAGATATTCATTCCCGCTTTAATTCCGAATTGTCTGTAGGGGTTTTGGGCAGATCCGTTGATATCGAAAATGCCTATGAAAATTAGAGCTGTTGTTATGTTACGGAATGTATTCATAATGCAAAGGTAAGAGAAGTTAAGAGAAGGGAAGATTAGATTTCTTTCTTTAAAAAAACTCCCGTAAGCGACTTCTTGTTCTTTGCAACTTGCTCTGGCGTGCCCGTTGCGATAACGTTTCCCCCGCCTTGACCGCCTTCTGGGCCCATGTCTATGAGGTAGTCGGCACTTTTAATGACGTCCATGTTGTGTTCAATGACCAAGACGGTGTTACCGCGCTCAACCAGTCTATTCAATACATTCAATAACATTTGTACGTCTTGAAAATGAAGTCCGGTTGTGGGTTCGTCTAAGATATAAATGGTCTTACCGGTATCGCGCTTCGCGAGTTCGGTAGACAACTTCACGCGCTGTGCTTCTCCTCCACTTAACGTTGTGCTGTGCTGTCCGAGTGTGATGTATCCCAATCCAACGTCGTTCAGGGTCTTCAACGTGTTGTGAATGTTGCGGTTATTTTCGAAAAATCCAACGGCTTGCTCAACGGTCATGTTCAACACATCGGAAATGGTTTTTCCGTTGTAGAAAATCTCCAACGTCTCGCGGTTGTAGCGCTTGCCGTTACACGCTTCGCAATGCACATAAACATCTGGAAGGAAATTCATTTCGATCAAGCGAACTCCTCCACCCTTGCACGTTTCACACCTTCCACCCGAAATATTAAAACTGAATCTACCTGGCTGATAACCGCGAATGCGCGATTCAGGAACCGATGCATACAAATTTCGAATGTCGGTGAAGATTCCAGTGAAGGTGCTCGGATTGCTTCGCGGGGTGCGACCTATAGGACTTTGATCTATTTCAATAACCTTGTCTAAATACTCGAGTCCTTCCAATTTCTTGTAAGACAAAGGCTTTCGCTGTCCATTGTAGAAATGTGCATTCAGAATTGGATAAAGCGTATGACTGATGAGCGAAGACTTCCCACTTCCACTTACACCCGTTACACAAGTGAATGTGCCCAACGGAATTTCAATGGTTTCTCCTTTCAGGTTATGTCCGTTCGCTCCTTTCAATACCAACTTCTTTCCGTTGCCTTTGCTGCGTTCTTTCGGGACGGGGATGTTTAATTTTCCACTTAAATAATTCGCTGTAACGCTTCCAATCTTCAAAAAATCTTTTGGCTTGCCAGCAGCAACCACATGTCCACCGTGCCTTCCGGCTCCTGGACCAATGTCAATGATGTAGTCGCTTTCCAACATCATGTCTTTGTCGTGCTCGACCACAATGACGCTGTTTCCACCGTCGCGTAAGTCTTTCAACGATTGAATGAGTTTCTCGTTGTCGCGCTGATGAAGACCAATACTCGGTTCGTCGAGAATATAGAGCACTCCAACTAACTGCGAACCAATCTGTGTTGCCAATCGAATGCGCTGTGCCTCTCCTCCACTCAATGTCTTCGCGCTTCGATTTAAATTCAAATATCCCAAGCCTACGTTCAACAAGAACTTCAAACGTGTGCGAATTTCCTTTAAGGGTTCACGAGCAATAATTTCTTGTTTTTTATCGAAACTTGAATCGATGCCTTCGAACCAAGCGCTGAGCTTTTCAATGTTCAAAGCGCTCAATTCGGAAATGGTTTTTCCTGCTACTTTGAAATGTGCAGCAGTGTCTTTCAAACGAGCACCTTTACAAGTCGGACAAGCCTTTTTGTTCATGAAGGTTTCGGCCCACTTGCGAACTGCAGGACTTCCGTCTTCTTCCGCATGTCTTTCAATAAATGCAATGAGTCCGTCGAATCGTGTGTTCATGGTTTGTCCGTTCGACATTTCCACCTCCACCTTATCATCTGTTCCATAAAGAATAACCTGAATGGCGTCTTCGTCCACTTCTTTCAACGGCGTGTTCACTGTGGCCCCGTACATTTTCAAAATGGCAGCTACTTGCTGGTTGATCCAAGAGTTCTTGTTTTCACCTAGCGGAATTATTCCGCCTTGCTTAACACTTTTCTTATTGTCGGGAATAATCTTTTCAATGTCTATTTCTGCTACTTCACCGAGGCCGCTACAATAGCTACAAGCACCGTACGGACTGTTGAAGGAAAAGAGATTCGGTTCAGGTTCTGGAAAGGAGATTCCAGAGGTTGGACACATGAGGTTTTTAGAAAAGTGATGAACTGTTTCGGTATCCAATTCCATAACCATGACATCGCCCTTGCCCATTTTTAGAGCTGTTTGAACAGTAGCCTTCAAACGAGGATTGTTCGGTTCAACAGAAAAACGATCGACTACCAATTCAATGTCGTGCACCTTGTAACGATCGAGTTTCATCTCTTTCGTCATCTCTTTCAACTTACCGTCGATTCGAGCGCGAACGTATCCTTGCTTCATGAGTGAATCGAAGAGTTCGCGGTAGTGACCTTTGCGTGCCTTGACCAACGGAGAAAGAATGGCGATTTTTTTCGCCTTGAAATCCTTCGCTATTTTTTCAATGAGTTGCTCTTCGGTGAAGCGCACCATTTTCTTTCCGGTTGCTGGACTGTACGCGTCTGAAGCACGTGCGTATAGCAAACGCATGAAATCGTACACCTCAGTAATGGTACCTACTGTAGAGCGTGGATTGCGGCTAACTGTTTTTTGTTCGATGGAAATAACAGGAGAAAGTCCGTTTACTTTATCGACATCGGGACGTTCCATTTCACCCAAAAACTGACGGGCATAAGCGTTGAACGTTTCCATATATCTGCGCTGACCTTCTGCGTAAAGCGTATCGAAGGCCAGTGATGATTTTCCGCTTCCAGAGAGGCCTGTAATGACAACAAGCTGATTTCTTGGAATGGTTAAGTCTATATTTTTAAGATTGTTTTCTCGTGCGCCGAGAATTTCAATTTTTTCTTCTTCCATAGTTAGTCACGCGCGGGAAGCACTTTGCCGCTGCATTTACCAAAACCCACTTTCACCCCATCTTGTTCAGCGTAACCGGTAATTGTAACGGTATCGCCATCTGCAATGAATGAACGCGTTGTGCCATCAGACATTTCAACAGGCTTAGTTCCTTTCCATGCAATTTCCAGCATGCTTCCGAAAGAACCCTCTGTTGGACCGCTAATGGTTCCGCTCGCCATCATGTCGCCACAACGAATGTTGCATCCGCCAACGGTGTGGTGCGCCAACTGTTGATTCATGTTCCAATACATGTGTTTGAAATTGCTGTTTGAAACGACTTGCTTCACGCCTGATTCGGTTTCAATTTCAACTTGAAGATTGATTTTTATATTCTTAATTCCGTTGTATTGCAAATATGGAAGAACCTCTGGTTCCTGCAATGGGCCTATGGTTCTGAAAGGCTCTAACGCATCGAGCGTAACGATCCAAGGAGAAACCGTTGATGCGAAGTTCTTTGCCAAGAATGGGCCGAGTGGCACATATTCCCAACGTTGAATATCACGCGCACTCCAATCGTTGAAGAGCATGAGTCCAAAAATGTAATCGTCTGCTTCTTGCGTTGAAATGCGTTCACCCATTGGCTTCCCGTCAAATGTCACGAATGCCATTTCCAATTCGAAATCGAGTTGTTTCGTTGGACCATAAGTCGGTTGTGTTTCATCGGAAGCGTTCACTTGTCCGCACGGACGCGTCACTGCTGTTCCGTCCACTACAATGCTTGAGGCCCTTCCGTGGTAACCAACTGGCAGGTGTTTCCAATTTGGTAGCAATGCTTTCTCTGGATCGCGGAACATGGTTCCAACGTTACGAGCGTGATCCATGCTGCTGTAGAAATCTGTATAATCTCCAATTTCAATTGGAAGGTGCATTTGCACTTCGTTCATTTTAATTAGGCAAGAGCGGAGTTCGCTTTTTACGATTGCATCTTGATTGGCATTAAGCAAATCGGCCAATCTCATTCGCAAAGCCGAGCAAGCTTTCTTGCCGTGCTTCATCATTTTATTCAATGAATGTGATCGGTATTCTTCTGAACCGAAAGGCAATGCAGAGATGTGATTTTGTTGAAAGACACGAAAAATATCTAAGACGTAATTTCCAATGGCCACGCCTACACGAAAATCTCCTCTTCCTGTAGAGAATATTCCGAAAGGAAGATTTTGTATCGGGAACTCAGTATTTTCGGCACCTTCAACCCAAGTCTTATCGCTAAATGGAATGATATTTTTCATACGCTTAATTTTCATTTCAAATGTAGTTCGCTTTTCGGTTCTTTCTAACTTGCGGACGCATGAAAAAATCAACGAAATACATTCTTGTCGGCACAGCCTTTTTCTTGCTTGGTCTGCACTTTTCGTTGAGCGCTCTTTATGCCTTTCGAAGGCATTACGACATTCCTTTGGTTGAATCGGTCGCTAACCGATACGGATTCCCTTTTTTTCATCAGGGATATAGCCTGTTTGTGCCTATGTCTGATTTCGATGACTTCCTTGAAGTTCGTTACCGAGAAGGCGGTAACTGGACTGCGTTTCAGGAAATTGGCAATCGCTATGAATACGATGTAGACAGCAAACTTCGTCAGTTCGAGGAGTTTTCAACCGCGAATTTGAACAATCAGATCATTAACAATCTCTATTGGAAGGACGGTGTTCGTCAGCTTGAACGCATTGAACAATCAACCGATTATGGAAGAGCCATTTATTTCTGTCAACGCCTAGAACGCTACAAACGCAAGCTTACCCATTCGCATACCTACATCGATTCCTTGCAGATTCGCTTGGTGTTTCATTTTCATCCGTTGAACGGCGAGCAGAAGAACGATGTGTTTGAGTTTAGTAAGGAATTGGTTGAAATAGACAAATGAAGAAGCGCATAGATAATTACATTGATGGGTTATTTGTCCCCTATTCGTCCTCTTGGAACGAGCGCGCCTATGTTAGTTTAGTCTTTGCTTGGTTTGTGTTCTTCGCCATTTGGAACTGGCATTCGGTGTGGTTAATTTGGGGGGAAGACAGCGTGTGCATTCGCTACGGCGCCGACGATACGCGTTTGAATAATTTAGTTTATGCTTTGATGTACAATTTGAACTGGTTCAAACCGGTCTTCATTGTGCATTTGGTTGTTTCCTTTTTCTCGATCTTTCATTTCCGTTGGGTGTTTTTGTTTCGAGGACTGGCGTGGCTTTCTGCGTTATGGATATACTGCGCAGGTATTAATTCCATGAACGCGGGTTATGTATATATGATGCTCTTAATGTTTTATTCCATTCCTTATTCGGCGAAAGCTAACAAATCCTTTTGGGCATTTTTATCGCGATTGAGTTTGCTAGCTGCGGGCATTCAGGTTGGATTAATTTATTTCTATACCTCGCTTTACAAAATCACGAGTTGGCAGTGGTTGTCGGGTGAAGCCATTTATCAGACTTTCGTCAGCGATTGGTTCAGTACTGAGACAATTCGTGTTGTTGCTCAAGGCATGCCCTATTTCATTTCGGTTATCTCTGCTTATATAATTATGCTTTTCCAACTCACTTTTCCAATTATTATCAATTGGAAAAAGACTCGGAAATATGCCGTAATCATTGGCGTTTCGATACACCTTTACATTGGAATCTTTATGCACATGTGGGATTTCGCGTTGGCGATGATGATACCATACGTGCTGTTCCTCAATTCAAATTCGGATCCTCGGGAAAGTTAGAGAGGACCTTCCCCTTCGGGCCGAGGCGCTCCATGACTTCCTTCCAGACGTTGTTCTCTTTTGAGTTCATGATTAATTTGGAAGGGACATTCACCACGAACCAAGACTTAGATGTTATTTCTTCTTGAAGCTGTCCGATAGACCAACCGCTGTAACCGACGAAAAAACGAATGGCGTTTTCCGGAAGTTTTCCAGCTTCAATAAGTTCTCGTATGTGGGTGAAATCTCCGCCGTACCAAACACCTTCCACAATAGGCGTGCTTCCTTCAATCTCTTCTCCCAACGAATGAATGTAAAAAAGACTGTCGTTCTTTACAGGTCCGCCCAAACTGACGCGTCCGGGCATCTCGGGAAAATTCGCAATGATCTTGCTAATCGGAAGGTCTATGTAATTGTTCAACACGAATCCGAATGACCCCTCTTCGTTGTTCTCGCAAATGAGAATAACGGTCCTATGAAAAAACGGATCGCTGATATACGGCTCAGACAACAAGACTTGTCCACGCTTCGGCACTGTGCTATCGCTCGGTTGAAAATTCACAGGGCTAAAATAGGAATTCCTTACTTTCGCAACATGCGTTTTCAAATTTTAGTTTTTCTTTTATTACTTCCATTTGTAACCCTTGCCCAACCTGGCGGAGGAGGCGGTGCAAACTTTCAACATTTCGGAGTTCCCGGAAAAGATTATACTTCTGAACTCTGCTTGAAGCATATGAAACTGCAGCTCATGAGCGGTGAACGTTCTAACATAATCGATTCAGAACAAAAAGAAATTCGCAGTCTGCATCTGGAACACAACGGTTGGTCGGCTCGTTACGCCGGACAAGAGTATCACCAATCTGAAAACCATTACCGCTTGGTTTGGAAGGAAGACAACGATTCCATGGTGGTGATCTTCACGAACCTTATGCCTGAAAACGGAGCGGGATATTCAGAGACGTTCGACAGTCTTGTCTTTATGCCCGGACATTATGAATTGCGCCTCTCGCAAGATCGTCGCATTCCGGGACATGAAAGTTTCACTCCGAGAACACATTTGAATTGGTTCAAGGAAATGACCGCTACCGCTTATTTTCCAAACCGTCCGACGTATTCCTTCTACTATTATTACAACACCGCGCATCAAGAAAATTCGCAAGTCAAATACGAATACTCTGAACCTCACTTGATCAAGGCACAACAAATGGCCGAAACGTTCGATCAAAAGAAATTAGTGCTCACCGAACGCATTCGCTTTCATCGTTTAAAATTCAATAATGAAATAGCCTTGAATCTTGCTTTAGAGTTAGACTCACTTTGCGGCTCCTTAAGCAGGATAGACAATTCAGCCTGCAATGTTCTTATTGAACTTTACACCGAGCGAAAAGAATACGAGAAAGCTCTTCCCTACTACGCAAGACTTTCCAAGCAATACAACGACGCAAGTAATTTGATTTGCGAAGCGCTCTTCCTTGAAATGAAATTGAATCGCTCTGAAGAGGCCATTGCTATTTGTGAAATTCTACTCAGTCGCATTCCCGAAGATCACATGAAAGAATATCCAATTGGTGCTTCTCCTCATGCTGAAACCATTCTTCATATTGGAGAAATCTTTTGGCATGCGAACAAACCCAAAGAAGCCATATTCTATTTTGAACTTGCCGTTCAGGTTGGTGCCTTCCATACCAGCGACGATCGATATGTGAACTTATTCGAAACCTACATTGAAAAATTTCCAATCGAAACAACCTTTTACATCTGCCGCGCCGCTGCCAACATTGGAAGAGCGCCTTACCTCGGTTGGGGAAACATGACGCGCATTGCTTGCATTGAAGCCATGGAAGATTGCGACAACGCCATGAGATTGGGTAGAAAAGACTTCTTGGTCAATTACACCAAAGGTGAAGCCATGCAACTGGTTAAGAAAAATGAAGAGGGACTGAAAGTCGCAGACGAATGCATTCGACTTGAACCGAAAGACCCAAGAGGATACTTGCTGAAGAGCATGTTCTACAACGACATTCGAACCGAAAACGCCATGAAAAAAGCGGAAGAATACCGAACCGAATTTCGCAATAGACTCACCACCTTTCGTTTCGATTTTCATTATTAGAAAATTCAAAGTGTATGTCCATGCGTGCGTTATCTTTGCCGCATGGATGAATCGAGACTTTCTGCCCTTCGTGCCGAGTTGAACAAAATTCACAAATGGCCTAGCAAGTACATGTTTAAGTTTATTGTTCCTTCATTCGAAGAGCGCGTAACGGCAGTGAAATTGATCTTTGGTGAAAGTGCGCATTTCGAGATGAAGTGGAGTGCAAACGGAAAATACACCTCTATTACTGTTCATGCCATGATGTTGAGCGTTGACGAGATTTTCGAGAAGTATGATGAGGCTGCTAAAATTGAAGGAATAATAAGTTTATAATATGAAGACATTTGAATTGTTAAGAAACGTATTGTTGGTGTCTTTGCTCGCCATGCTAACCTATGTGTTGTATAAGCGCATGTTGCACGTTATGCGAAAGCAGCATGTTCAGGAAAAATTCCCGGCTCTTCCGAATCAATTGCATTGGACAGAAACTGGCGAAGGACAAATTGCGTTGAAGCTGAGCATGAAGATGCATTTAAACATTCAAATCTTCAATGCAGAAAATGCATCCATTCTAACCCTTGCCAACGAAGAGTTCCACAAGGGAGATCATATTTTTTCTTTCGAAAAGAGTCAATTTTCTTCCGGGAAATATTACTACAAAATTGTTTCTCCGCACGAACAAGCTTCTCAATACTTCAACATCTAATGTCGTTACGCATTGTCTTTCTCGGCACTCCGGAATTCGCGACAACCTCGCTGAATGCCTTGATGCAAAGCAAACACGAAGTGGTTGGCGTGGTGACTGCTCCGGATAAACCCGCAGGGCGCGGACAGCAATTGAATGAAAGCGATGTGAAGAAGTTCGCGGTTCAACATGAATTGAAATTATTTCAACCTGAAAAATTACGCGACGAGCATTTCATTCAAGAGTTGAAAAACTTGAATGCCGATTTATTCGTGGTGGTGGCCTTCCGCATGTTACCCGAAGTGGTTTGGAACATGCCTCGATTGGGTACTTTGAATTTGCACGGCTCCCTCCTTCCGCAATACCGCGGAGCGGCTCCCATTCAATGGGCAGTCATGAACGGAGAGACAGAAACCGGATGTACTACCTTTAGATTGAAACACGAAATAGACACCGGAGAAGTTTTGGGTCAGCATAAAATGAGCATCGCTCCGAATGAAACCGCCGGAGAATTGTACGAGCGCATGATGCACGAAGGCGCAGACTTGTTGGTTCGCACTCTTGATTTATTGGAAGAACAAAAGGTTGAACCCATTGCGCAAGAAAAACTAATTACCAGCGAATTAAAGCACGCACCTAAACTTTTGAAAGAAGACGGAAGGGTGCGATTGACGGACTCTCCAGCGGTGGTGCACAATCGCGTTCGCGGAGTCACTCCCTTCCCTGGTGCCTTCACAACTTTTCAAGGAAAGATCTTAAAAATTCACAAAGGCCTTCCTGAAGAAACCGAACATTCATTCGAGTTGGGTTCTTTTCATTCCGACAATAAGACTTTTTTGAAGTTGGCGGTGAATGGGGGGTATTACAATCTTTTGGAAATTCAATTAGAAGGGAAGAAAAAATTAAGGGTAGATGAGTTCCTCAGGGGAATGAACGTTGGGTAAGAGAGGTTAAGAGAGGGGAAGATAAAAAGGTAAGAGAAGTTAAGAAAGGGGAAGAAATAAATCTCATTCTGTTTCTGTTTGTCATTCTTAATAAACGCTGAAAAAGGTAAGAGAAGGTAAGATAAAAAGGAAAGATTGGGGAAGAATACAATAAAAATGCTTCATTCACTTTATATTTTGAGACAAATACATACAAAGAATGAAAAAACTCCTTCTCCTCACAGCACTCCTCACATTATTAACTCAAATCGGAACAGCTCAAAATTTGGCATTCGATAAAAATGCATTTTGTAAAAAACTGGAAAAGGAACTCGTTAAAATCAACGACTCGCTATACGCTTCGAAGTTTGAATGCTCCATTTTAAATTACCGCACTTTTCTTAGCGACTTGAAATCACGGTCGAAAGATGTTTCAATGTTCCTTCCCGACACCTTTGCTGGATGGGAAGGCTATTTAAGTGACAACTACCACGTGCCTCTTTATTTATCTCACCCTGCCTATTACAAATACCCCATCTACTCAATAAGCCACGAAGCTGCTGTGGCGTATTGCAAATGGTTAAACGAAGTGTATGCTGGATATGCTGATAAGAAATTTCAACAGATGGCTTTCACTCTTCCGACTGTATCTGAATGGGAGTCTGCCGCATTAAGTTTCAAGAATAAATCTCAAGAGGAAGCGTATTACAAAAAAGATAAATACAGTCAGCGGGAAATAGACTTCCCTTGGTTAAACAACAATCTTTACACAGAGAATAATAGTCGCTCTAGCTATATCGATTTAAACAAATTATCAAATGGCGGCTCATTAAGTTATCTATATTTCCCTGATTTCCGCAAAGCCAATTTTCAAGATCAATTTTATCAATCCAATGAAACTGTTCCCGTGAAATCTTACTTACCCAATAACAAAGGCATGTACAATGTTTGCGGCAATGTTGCTGAAATGACATTGAATCCGGAAATTACAAAAGGTGGAAGTTTTTTGAAGTATCCGGAAGACTGCGCTATTCATGATACCCTTGCGCTTTATAACATTCCAAATAGAGATGTCGGATTTCGGGTGTTTATGAAAGTTAATTAAAAGATGCTTCGCAAGATTGCAAGCAAAGATGTTTCACAAGATTGCAAGCAAAAATCTAAATCGGGTCGAAAAATTTTTCGACCTTATGTTTTTTCAAACAAAGTGAACATACCATTGTGAATATGCTTTTCATTCAGGAAGTTTCAATGAGATAAAAAATGTATTTTTGAAATCTAAATCTTAATCATATGTCAAGTCAATTACTCAAAGGCAAAAAAGGAATTATCAGTGGTGCATTGAATAACATGAGTATCGCATGGAAAGTAGCCGAGCGTGCTGCGGAAGAAGGTGCTGAAATTGTTTTAACCAATGCTCCTATTGCCATGCGCATGGGTGAAATAAACGGTTTGGCTGAAAAGATTAATGCTCCTATTTTCGCTGCAGATGCAACGAACGAAGCAGATTTAGAAAACCTTTTCGATAAGTCTATGGAACACTTCGGTGGGAAGGTAGATTTCGTTTTGCACAGCATTGGCATGTCGCCGAACGTTCGAAAAGGCAGACATTACACAGATTTGAACTACGAGTGGTACAAGCAATCTTTGGACGTAAGCGCAATGTCGCTTCACAAAATGTTGGCCACTGCTTATAAGAAAGACGCCATTAGCGATTGGGGAAGTGTGGTTGCATTGAGTTACATTGCTGCTCAGCGCACGTTCCCTGATTATTCAGACATGGCAGACGCGAAGGCACTATTGGAAAGCATTGCGCGCAGTTTCGGTTACCACTACGGTACCGCGAAGAAAGTGCGAATCAACACCATTTCTCAATCTCCAACAGTAACCACTGCTGGATCAGGCGTAAAAGGATTCGACGGCTTCATTAGTTTCGCCGAAGAAATGTCTCCGCTTGGAAATGCAGATGCATTAGCATGTGCAGACTATTGCATCTCGTTATTCAGCGACTTAACTCGCTACGTAACCATGCAGAACCTCTTCCACGACGGCGGCTTCTCATCAACCGGTGTTACTCCTCCGGTGATTGAAAGATTTACGAAGTAATTTTTTTTCGAACCTTCTCCGGCTATTCGTTCCAAGCTTTTCGCTTCGCAAAAAGGCTTTCCACTGCTATCCGGGGTACTGAGGAATTGCGTTGTTGGTCTTCCCTTTTCTTACCCTCTCTTACCTTACCTTCTACAAAGCCATTCGCCGAAGTCACGAACGTCGTGAGTATTCCTCTACTTTTGCACTACATAAAACTCAAATGCTCGGAAAAGGAAAACGAATAGCTGTTATTGGCGGTGGAGCAGCAGGAATCTTCGGTGCAATACGCTTGGCTGAACTGCTGCCAGAAGCAGAGGTAATCGTATTTGAAAAAAGTAAGAACCTACTGAGCAAAGTGAAAGTGAGCGGTGGCGGTAGATGCAACGTCACACACTCGTGCTTCGAGCCGAAAGAACTGGTGAAGTTCTATCCGCGTGGAAGCAAAGAATTGCTCTCGCCTTTCTTCTCGTTTCAACCTTCCAACATGATCTATTGGCTGCTCGATCGCGGCGTGGAAACACACACCGAAGAAGACGGACGCATGTTTCCTTCCACCAATAAATCGCAAACCATTATCGACTGCTTCCTGAACGAAGCAGAAAAGCTGGGTGTTCAGATTAAAACCGAATACGCAGCAGACCTCTCTTTCCTTCAATCGTATGACGCTGTTTTAATGACAGCCGGTTCAAGTGAACTCGTATGGAAAGACCTCGAAGAAAACGGCGTGCCGTGCGTTCCGCGTGTCCCTTCCCTATTCACCTTCCACATAAACGATAAATCACTTCACGAACTTTCAGGGATTTCTGTTCCGCAGGCACAACTGGAAATTCGCGACACGAAAATAAAAACCAACGGTCCAATGCTCATTACGCATTGGGGATTAAGCGGTCCCGCTGTGCTGAAAGCCTCGGCCTTCGGTGCACTCGCGTTGGCCGAGAAAAATTACGAAGCCACCGTTCGCATCAATTGGATCAATCAAAACTTCAACGATACACTCGATGAATTGAAAGACCTCCGCGAATCACACCCGAAGAAAATGTGCGTCACATTTAATCCGTATCAACTCTCTTCAAGATTGTGGAATTGGCATTTGCAACGCGCCGATCTCTTCCTCAAAGACTGGGCGAATAGCAGTAACAAGTCGCTCGAAATTCTTGCTGAATCTCTCGTTCGTTGCGACCTTCCCATGACGGGCAAGAGTACGTTCAAAGAGGAATTCGTCACAGCCGGAGGAGTAGATCTGAAACACGTGAACTTTCAAACCATGGAACACAAACTTGTTCCGAATTTGTATTTCGCTGGAGAAGTGTTGAACATTGATGCGGTTACAGGCGGATATAATTTTCAAGCTGCATGGACCACCGCGTGGATTGCAGCGCAGGGAATTGCAGATAAATTAGCAGAATGAGTCACGAAGAATACATGCAAATAGCCCTCGACCTTTCCCTGTACGGAATGGGATCGGTGGCTCCCAACCCCATGGTGGGATGCGTAGTCGTGCACAACGACGAGATTATTTCCAAAGGATATCACACCGCTTACGGCGAACCCCACGCCGAAGTTGAAGCCATTCGCTATGTAGACGACAAAAGTATTTTGAAGGAATGCACCCTCTACGTCACCCTCGAACCCTGCGCACATTTTGGAAAGACTCCACCTTGCGCAAACCTCATTACTGAAATAGGCATTCCGCGCGTTGTCATAGGCACACGCGATCCTTTCAGCAAAGTAAACGGAAGAGGTGTTGAACACCTAAAAGCCAATGGCGTTGAGGTAATCGAAGGAATTCTTGAAGACGATTGTCGATTCTTGAATCGCAGGTTCTTCACCTTCCATGAAAAAAAACGTCCGTATATTATTTTGAAATGGGCACAAACCGCAGACGGATTCATGGACAAGATTCGTGAAGAAAATGAACGCGGCTCCTTCCCTATTTCTTCTTCTGAATCGCGACAGTTGGTGCACCAGTGGCGAAGTTTAGAGCACGCCATTTTAGTTGGACCAACAACAGCGCTTAACGACGATCCGGCATTGACCGTACGTTTAGTAGAAGGAAAAAATCCGATTCGCATTGTGATCGATGAAAAGGGATGTCTTCCTGAAGAGCTTCAGTTGTTCAACAACGAAGCACGAACCATTGCCTTGGTGGGCAGCGGTGTTCAAGCGAGATACAACTGCGAGATTCTTCCGCTCGAAAAATCGGGCGTGGAAGAATGGATGCATGTTTTGCATGCCGCGAACATTCAAAGCATCTTGGTTGAAGGCGGCGCTGGAATACTGAACACCTTTATTGAAAGCGGCATGTGGGACGAAATGCGCGTCTTCACTTCCAACAAAAACATTGAAACCGGATTGAAAGCACCCCTTCAAAAAGGAAAGCCCTATTCTGAAAAGTACATCGGAGTAGATCATTTAACTGTCACTGTAAACAAATGATCTATCTCATTTTCAGCGTAATTACGAACGCCGCAATTTATTGGCTCTTCAAATACTTCGAACAAATTGAAGCGAAGATTTTCGAGACCATTGTCTTCAACTACATCGTTGCGTTTACTTGTGGAATTTTCTTCGTCCCGAATGTTCATGACGCCTTCCAAAGCGCCTTGCAATTTCCGGTTTGGAGTGTAGCCGGATTAATCATGGGTTCGCTCTTCATTTCAGTTTTTTACTTCATGGCCATAACAGCCAAGAAGTCTGGAATTGCCATGGCCACGCTCAGTTCGAAGATGTCGTTGGTGCTTGCCGTTATTGTTCTGGCCTTTTTAGGCGAAGGAGAAATAACGCTTTTAAAGGCCATAGCGCTACTGATTGCCATGTTCGGATTGTATCTCTTCAGCGTAGACCGAAAGAGCAAATTAAGCAAAGACATGCTCTTGTATCCGGTTGTGCTCATGCTGGGGAGCACGAGCATCGATTTCAGCATTGCGTATTTTCAAGGATTCACAACGAATCAGAATGAGCTTTCGTTGTTCACCTGCATGCCCTTCATGGGTGCAGGATTTATTGGAGTAATTATACTTGCTTATAAATTAATTTTCCGGAAGGAAAAATTTCCTTTGAAAGAATTGGGAACCGGCGTCTTGCTCGGACTGGTGAACTACGGCTCAATCTTTTTTCTTGTTGAATTGTACCACAGCGGTTGGATGCCTGAGAGCACAATATTGCCGATCAATAATCTGTTAGTCTTGGTAATTGGATCTATTGGCGCGGTTTTTATTTTCAAAGAGAAATTCAACCGAAGAAAAATTCAAGGTTTGTTTATATGCGTACTTGCTCTTATCCTTTTATTATGAAATTAAAATTCGTTCAAGTTTTATTTGTTTTCATAGTTTTAGTTGGAAGTGGATTGTTCTCGAACCTTTATGCACAGCCGTTTACAGCGGTACAACTAGATTCAGCACACACGGCGAAGTCTATCACGCAACTTTCTTCCGAAGAAAAGAATGTCATTAAGCTTATCAATTTAGCTCGCATGTATCCGAAACAATTCGCGAAGAATTACGTCGCGAAATACGACGAGAAGAAGACAGGCTTCGCCTATGATGCCTCATATGCCAAAGACAAAGCATCTTTAATTTCTGAATTAAACGCCATGCAACCTTTGAAGCCTTTAGTATTCGACTTAACGATGTATGAATTAGCGAAATGTTGGTGTTTAGAATCCGGTAAATCTGGAGAAATAGGACATACAAGAAAGTACTGTAAATCGGGATACAGCGGCGAATGTTGCAGCTACGGATTTAGCGGAGCCTTGGATATTGTTATGCAATTGATGGTCGACAACAATATACCTGGACACGGCCATCGCAAGATTATCCTCACCCCCTATTATTCTAAAATTGGAATTAAAAACGGATCACACAAGACGTATACATACCATTCGGTCATTGACTTCAAATAAAAAAGCATAAAAAAGGCCGCTCTCGCGGCCTTTTTCGTTGTCTTATCAAAAATTACTTCGACATCTTCTCAGCTAATTTCAAAGCTTCGTAAAGGTTTACAACCTTTCCTGTCTTTGAAAGCTTTCCGAATTTAATCTTCTTCTCTTCGTCACCTGGCATTACAACCTTGTGCTTCTTGTATGAAATACCAGACTTGATAATGATTTCGCGAACTTGAACCGCAGAAAGGTTCGGGTAGTATGAAAGAATGGCCGCAGCTACACCAGCGGTAACCGGAGAAGCCATACTTGTTCCGCTTAATGGTCCGAACTCGTTATCTAAGATGGTTGCATAAATATCTACACCTGGCGCATAAATGTCAACGGTCTTATCACCGTAGTTAGAAAAGTCAGCAGACAAGTGATCAATTGAATTGTCGCTCGCACCAATTTCCAACCAAGTTGAACATGTCTTTCCGTTTTCGTAACGTGGCGTTGGGAAATTGTCTTTCACATCAACATCCTTCGAATCGTTGCCCGCTGCGTGAACCAACAAGACTCCTTTAGACTCCGCATACATAACTGCCTCGTCTACCACATCTTTATTCGGTGAGTGAGATTTGCCGAAGCTCATGTTAACTACACGAGCACCATTGTCTGCGGCATAACGAATGGCGTTTGCAACGTCTTTGTCGCGCTCGTCTCCGTCTGGCACACAACGTATAATCATCAACTGCGCAGTCTTACAAATGCCGTCCATTCCTGTTCCGTTGTTCGTTGCACCAACAATTCCAGCAACGTGTGTTCCGTGAAGAGCCTCTGGACCATCGATGTGGTTGTTACCGTAGTTACGCTCACGCGGATTGCTGTAATCATCACCAACCATTGTGCGTGGATTGAAATCTACGTTGTACGAATAATCCAATTGAGTGCTGAAGTAACTTGCATACTCCTCCATTTTAATATTGCGCATCATAAGGTTAAGAATCATTCCTTTTGCTGCTTTCGCTTCATCGTCTGTTGGTTCGTATGCTGCAAGTTGCTCTGTGGTAAAATCGTTACCCAAAGCCATTGCCAAAACTTCCTTATTTGCCTTGTAGGTCACCATGAACGCATTGAACTGCGCCGCTTCTTCCTTCACATCACCCACACGCTTTTCGAATTCTAATTTCATCTTTTCGTATTTCGCGAAATCTGCTTTGTCTGCAGTCGCTATAGATGCTGCATCTTTTCCTTCGAAACGCTTTGCCAATGCTCCGTATACTCTTGTGAATTCCAAATTGTCTTGTTTCACATCACCACCTTTTCCTCCAATGAAACTCCATCCGTGAACGTCATCAATGTAACCATTCTTGTCGTCGTCAATTCCGTTGTTTGCAATCTCGCCTTTATTCGTCCAGATGTTCGCATTCAAGTCTTTGTGGAAAGTCTCCGATCCACTGTCAATAATTGCAACAACCACTGGTGTTGCAGTCTTTCCTTTTTCAGCCATGAACGCATGTGCCTTCACTGCACTCACTCCAGGAAGCCCGTCGGTAGACATGTCAGCATGCTGCCACTGTGTTTTTATATCTGCGTTTTGGGCAGTAACCGCGAACGGTATAAATAATAACGAGAAAACAAAAGAAGCGATTCCTTTCGAGAGGAAAGAATTTAGCTTCGAATTCAAAATTGGTTTGTTCATATGTGTTTAATTGAGTTTGCAAAATAAGGAAAGAAAGTTCGGATTATTGCTTCATAATATAAAAAAAAACATGTCATTTCCATCTGATATTGAAATTGCACAAGCCTGCAAGATGAAGCACATAAATGAAATTGCTTCGAAGCTGAATATCGATATAGACGATTTAGAGCATTATGGAAAGCACAAGGCCAAACTTCCCCTGCATTTGATCAATGAAGAAAAAGTTAAACAAGCCAAACTTATTTTGGTTACTGCGGTTACTCCAACTCCAGCCGGGGAAGGAAAAACAACAACTTCCATTGGATTGAATGAAGGGTTGAATAAATTGGGAAAGAAAGCCGTAGTTGTTCTTCGCGAACCTTCGTTAGGGCCTGTGTTCGGTATTAAAGGCGGTGCAGCTGGAGGCGGATACGCGCAAGTGGTTCCAATGGAAGACATCAATCTTCATTTCACCGGTGACTTTGCCGCCATTGAAAAAGCGAACAATTTACTTTCAGCATTAATAGATAACAACCTTCAAAATAAACAAGGAAGCTTGGGTCTTGATCCACGTTTGATTTATTGGAAGCGCGTGATGGACATGAACGACCGTTCATTGCGAAACATTACAATTGGCTTGGGCGGAACCGGAAACGGTATTCCGCGTCAAGACGGATTCAACATAACTCCAGCTTCTGAAGTCATGGCAATTCTTTGCATGAGTAAAGACCGGGAGGACTTGAAGAAGAAATTGGGAAACATCTTCGTTGGATTCACTTACGATCGTAAGCCCATCTATGCACGCGATTTGAAAGCCGAAGGCGCTATGGCTCTACTATTGAAAGATGCCATTATGCCGAACTTGGTTCAAACCTTAGAGGGAAATCCTGCTATTCTTCACGGTGGGCCGTTCGCCAACATTGCACAAGGAACCAACACCATTATGGCAACGAAGATGGGAATGTCTTTGGCAGACTATGTCGTTACTGAAGCTGGTTTCGGTGCCGATTTAGGTGCTGAGAAATTCATGCACATCAAGTGCGGCGCAGCAGGGATTGCTCCAGATGCCATTGTTCTTGTGGCTACCGTTCGCGCATTGCGTCATCACGGTGGTGCGAAAAAAGAAGAGTACAACACGGCTAACATGGAGCGCGTGACCAACGGTTTCGCGAACCTGGAGAAGCACATCGAGAACTGCAAGAAGTTCGGAATTACTCCGGTTGTGGCGTTGAACCACTTCCCTACCGATTCGCAAGAAGAGATCGATTTCGTTATTGCGAAATGTGCTACAATGGGCGTGAAAGCAGTTGTTGCAACAGGTTTCTCTGATGGTGGAAACGGCATGATGAATCTGGGTGAAGCCGTATTGGATGTGATTGAAAACGGAAACAACGCGTTCCGCAGACTATACGCTAACGATCAACCTGTTAAGGAAAAGATTGAAATCATTGCGAAAGAAATCTACGGCGCTGAACGCGTGAACTACACGAAAGAAGCGGAAGGAAATCTTCGTACCATAGAGAAATTAGGCATTGCCAACTTCCCTATTTGTATGGCGAAGACGCAAAAATCTTTCAGCGACGATGAATCGAAAATTGGTCGTCCAACAGGATTCACCATTACCGTTCGTGAATTCGAATACGCTGTTGGTGCTGGATTCATTATTCCTATTTTGGGTGAAATGATGCGTATGCCAGGTTTACCGGCTGTTCCAGCAAGTGAGCATATGGACATTGACAACAACGGTGTTATAACTGGATTGTCTTAAATCATGAAGGCTTCTTTAAACTACCAAGCATTGAAGAACGGGCAGCCCGTCTCCGATGCATTGGTTGTTGAAGTGCCTGTTCAATTATTTATTGAAGAAGAACCGCTCACGGTTTCTATGTGCACGCCTACTCACATTCGTGAATGGGCTTATGGAATTTTATTTACGGAAGGAATAATTCGTTCTGCTGATCAAGTTCTTTCCTATTCTGAAGAAGAAGTCGATCATCAGATAACCATTCGTGTTTCGCTTAATAATGCCACACAGGCCATCACGAACAAGCGTTCGTTACTTAGTGTGTCTGCGTGTGGAATATGCGGGAAGACGGCGTTTGAGCCGGCTACGCGGAGCGATGACGAACGAAGTTCGATGACACTTCGTGACGACCGCGATGCGGATGACGAGCAAAACTCGATGACGCTGCGCGAGGGTATTGCGCAAATGATGGTGCAATTAAGAGAATCTCAAACCTTATTCGAAGAGACGGGCGGATGCCATGCGGCGGGAGTATTCAATAGAGAAGGCCAGCTTATTTTCGCAAGCGAAGACATTGGTCGACACAACGCCGTTGACAAAGTAATCGGACATTTACTCCTGAACAATCAACTACGCTCGGCCAAATACATCATGGTAAGCGGAAGAGTTTCGTACGAAATTGTCGCGAAGTGCTTTGCTGCGGGTATACCCAACCTTGCAGCTGTTTCTTCTCCTTCATCATTAGCCGTTGACTACGCAAAAGAATTAGGCCTATCGCTCTTTGCCTTCTGCAGAGAGAATCGCGTTACACAATACGCCTAAAGAAAAATGCCCCTTCCGAAGAAGAGGCATTTCATTTTCCTTGAAAATATTCTTAATTCTTAGGAAAGATTTTTAATAAAGTTATGTCGAACATCAATGTTGAATACGGAGGAATTGGTCCTTGATCCATATCACGGTATGCCAACGCAGAAGGGATGAACAAACGAATCTTTCCACCTTCTTTTACCTTTTGCAATCCTTCAGTGAATCCTGGGATTAATCCTCCCAAGTTGAACCCTACAGGCTTTCCTGCATCAGATGCATCAAACGTTTCTCCGTTCATTAGTTTTCCAACATACTCAACTTGAACTGAATCTTGCTCAGTTGCATAAGCGCCTGTTCCTTCTTGAGTAACCATATACATCAATCCAGACTCAGCAACTTGGATACCTGGAGTGTTCTTCTTAATAGAATCGAGAACGGCAGTTTCATTCGATTTAACTGAAGCCAATTTCGCTTTTTCACGACGTTGGAAATAGTTATCTAAGAACATTTGCGCTTCTTCCATTTCCATTCCTGCAGCTCCGTTAGCAGCCTTTTCGAAAATGTTGTAGTTGATCAATGAATCAATCTCCATGCGGTGCATGTTCTCACCAATAGCCAATCCCAATGCAAATGACAGACTGTCGTTGGTTGAGGTTAAAGCAACCGTTGCTGCTGTTCCGCCATGTCCCTTTTCAGAAATATGTGGAGCAATTACTAATGCAACAATAGACATTAACTTAATTAAGATGTTCATTGAAGGACCAGATGTGTCTTTGAAAGGATCACCAACAGTATCTCCAGTTACAGAAGCTTTGTGCGGCTCAGATTTTTTGTAGAACATCTCACCATCAATCTCAACTCCTTTCTCGAATGACTTTTTCGCGTTGTCCCATGCACCACCTGCGTTCGATTGGAACATTCCCATCAATACACCCGATACAGTTACACCTGCAAGTAAACCACCCAATACTTCTGGACCGAAAATGAATCCAACAATTACCGGAGTAATCAATGCAATAGCTCCTGGAGCTATCATTTCACGAATAGATGCTTCAGTAGAAATAGCAACACACTTTTCGTATTCTGGTTTCGCTTTGTATTCCATGATACCTGGAATCTCGCGGAACTGACGACGAACTTCGTTCACCATATCCATGGCTGCACGTCCAACCGCTGCAATACACAACGAAGAGAAAATAAATGGAATCATTCCACCAACAAACAATCCTGCCAATACTGGCGCTTTGTAAATGTCAATCGCGTCAATTCCCGCAATACCCACAAACGCTGCGAACAAAGCCAATGAAGTCAATGCTGCAGAAGCAATAGCGAATCCTTTACCAGTTGCTGCAGTTGTGTTACCTACTGCATCTAAGTTATCTGTGCGGTGACGAACTTCTTCTGGAAGTTGGCTCATTTCAGCAATACCACCAGCGTTATCTGCGATTGGTCCGAATGCATCAATTGCCAATTGCATGGCTGTTGTAGCCATCATACCTGCAGCTGCAATAGCCACACCGTATAAACCTGCGAACTCATATGAACCATAAATACCAGCAGCCAATACTAAGATTGGAAGAACTGTAGATTCCATACCAACAGACAAACCACCAATGATGTTAGTCGCGTGTCCAGTTGCAGATTGTCTAATGATAGACATTACAGGACGCTTACCCATTGCAGTGTAGTACTCAGTAATGATACTCATTAAAGCACCCACTACCAAACCTACCATGATTGCCCAGAACACTCCCATTTTCGTTACAACAACTCCACGAGCAGAATCTGTCCATGTCATGGTCTCTGGCAACATCCAATTAACAATCACAAAAGAGGCGATAGCTGTAAGAATAATACTTGACCAGTTACCTAAATTCAATGCGTTTTGAACGTTACCCATTTCGTCTTTCACACGAACGAATAGCATACCTATGATTGAGAAAACAATTCCTAAACCAGCAATCAACATTGGCAATAAGATTGGAGCAATTCCGCCGAAATCATCTTTCGAAATCAACTCTCTTCCTAAAACCATTGTCGCTAAGATGGTTGCAACATAAGAACCGAACAAGTCAGCTCCCATACCCGCAACGTCACCTACGTTGTCACCCACGTTATCCGCAATAGTTGCTGGGTTACGCACGTCATCCTCAGGGATGCCTGCTTCAACCTTTCCAACCAAGTCAGCTCCAACGTCAGCAGCTTTGGTATAAATACCTCCACCCACACGAGCAAACAATGCAATTGATTCAGCACCTAAAGAGAATCCCGCAAGAACCTCCAATGCTTTTTCCATTTCCACTCCGTTTACACTTGCACCTACAGACTTAACGTAGATGGTGTATAACAAAATGAACAATGAACCCAAACCTATTACAGCCAAACCAGCAACACCAAGACCCATTACAGATCCTCCGGTGAAACTAACTTTTAACGCTTGTGATAAACTCGTGCGTGCAGCTTGTGTTGTACGAACGTTAGCTTTAGTTGCGATGTTCATTCCAATATAACCTGCTAATGCAGAAAGGACAGCTCCAAATATGAATGAAATTGCAATCACTGGAGAAGATGTCTCAACAAGGGTTCCAGACCACGCCAATAGCGCACCTGCAATAACCACGAAGTAAGCCAATACTTTCCACTCTGCTTTCAAGAATGCCATAGCACCTTTTGCAATGTAACCCGCAAGCTCTTGCATGTTTTCATCTCCAGCATCTTGCTTGGTTACCCAAGCAGACTTAATAGCCATGAATAAAATTCCAAGCAGACCTAACGCTGGAATTGAATAGAGCACGATATCGCCCCATTGTAAGTTTCCCATAATTTATTTTTTACTGTTAAACGGGTGCAAAAATAGGTGTTTTTGTGTTTAGTGCAAAAACTAATTTACAGCCCTACTTGACCTTGATTTCCTGAATATCTTTCAGTAGCTCACGCGTGTCTTCCACGAAAGTGGAAATTTTCGCTTTTTCCTCTGAACTCAAATCGTATTTCTCTGGATGAAGCTCCCAATCCGGTCGCACCGTAGGTGCAATTTAATAAAGCAATCTTCACTCCTTTCACTTCTTGAATCAATGGGCAATGCTGGTCTCCGGAACTCTATATTCCATAAAAAAATGAAAGAAGCACAAATAAAGAATTCCCTGCAGTCTTTATCATATGTTGATTCGATTGCATAAAACGAATATATAACTTCAAGTCTATCTTTGCACAGCATGAATCATAGCAGTCAACTCGCAACACAAGCACAGAGTGCTATTCGCTACAGCATTGTAGTGAATTTCATTTTATCTGTAGTGAAATTCGCTGCGGGTATTTTTGGAAATAGCTTCGCATTAATTGCAGATGCTGCAGAAAGTTGGGTCGATTTCGCTTCTTCATTCTTGGTTTGGCTTGGATTAAGGACCGCTGCGCTTCCTCCTGATAAAAATCATCCGTATGGACATGGAAAGGCTGAACCGCTCTCTGCCATGTTTGTTGCCGTTTTCATGTTCGGTGTAGCTTGTTTCATTGTTTACGAAGCCATTCAGCACATCATGACTCCGCACGATTCTCCGCACGCATGGACCATTATCGTTGTCATTGCTGTTTTAATAACCAAGGAAGTGTTGTACCGTTTCATGAAAACTAATGCTGCAAAATTCAAAAGCAATGCATTGGCTGCTGAAGCCAAACACCAACGAACAGATTCCATTACTTCGCTGGCAGCATTGGTGGGAATAGTCATTTCATTGGTTGCAGGTGAAGGCTATGCGGCCGCAGACGACTGGGCCTCCTTGCTCGCAGCTTATTTTATTTTACAACAAGCCTTTAAAGTTGGGAAAACAGCCATCTCGGAATTAATGGACGAGGCACAGCCGGAAGAAATTGTGAATGAAATTCGAAATACGGCAATGCATGTTGAAGGTGTCATTAAAATAAATGCCTGCTTCGTAAGGAAGATGGGATTCGAATGGTTCGTAGACATTCACATTGGTCTAGACGGGAACCAAAGTGTTTATGAAGGACACGACATTGCCCACGTCGTGGTTGATCGAATTAAAGAAAAATTTCCGCAAGTGTATGATGTCCTAACGCACATCGAACCTCACGAAGACAAGGATCCGATCAGATGATCTGTTGTTAACGCTTGTTGATCTCCAGTAGTCATGTTCCGCATTTGCCACATGCCCGACTTTACTTCATCTTCACCCACCACAACAACAAAAGGAATTTTGTTATCGTCGGCGTATTTGAATTGCTTCTTCAACTTCGCCTCTTCCGGATACATCTCACATGAAATACCCGCATTTCGAATTTGTTTCAGCAAATGAAACGCAGCCGATGTAGTTTCACCACCGAATTGAACCAGAAGCACTTTCGTTCCAGAGGTTGCAGATTCAGGAAATAAGTTCAATTCTGAAAGGACTTCGAAAATACGATCGGCACCAAAAGAGATCCCTACTCCTGAAACGCCCTTCCATCCGAAGTTTCCCGTTAAATCATCGTATCGTCCGCCCCCACAAATACTTCCCATTTGAATTCCCTTCGCCTTCACTTCGAAAATGGCTCCGGTGTAGTAATTCAAACCACGCGCTAACGAAACATCGAATACAAGTTCACCTTTATTCAAACCTGCCTTCTCCACTTCATTCCACACAAAGGTCATTTCCTCAATACCCTTCAATCCTGTTTCAGAATTTCCTAAAACCGATTTCAAGAAATTCATTTTATCGTTGAAGTCTGAAAGTACGTTCAAGGATTTGAACGTTTGAAAGGTCTCATCGGGAATTCCCATCTCACTCAATTCCTTCTGAACGGCTTCCTCTCCTATCTTGTCCCACTTATCAAGGACAACTGTTAATCCCATGAACTTATCAGCCACTCCGGTCGCTTCAGCTATTCCAGCTAAAATCTTTCGATTGTTAATCACAATCGAAAATCCAGGGAGATTTAAATTAGAAAGCACTTCGTCGAAGAGCTGAACCAGTTCCACTTCCACCCAAAGACTATCTGTTCCTACCACATCTGCATCGCACTGATAGAACTCTCTAAAGCGTCCGCGTTGCGGGCGGTCTGCACGCCATACCGGCTGAATTTGATATCGACGAAAAGGCAATACTACGGTATTCCTATTCATTGCCACAAAGCGCGCGAATGGAACTGTTAAGTCGTAACGAAGTGCACGATCACAGATTTCAAAAGAGAGTTTTCGCGAGTCCGAAAGTTTATCTGAATCGACGTCTTTCAAGAAATCGCCATTATTCAAGATTTTGAAAATAAGCTGATCACCCTCTTCACCATACTTACCAGTTAAGGTTGAAAGGTTTTCCATGGAAGGTGTTTCCAACGGCTGGAATCCGTACTTCTCAAATGCGGTGCGAATTACACCAAATAAGTAATTGCGTTTGCGCATAACATCTGGCGCAAAGTCTCTTGTTCCTTTCGGTATTCCAATGGGTGTGCTCATAATTCAGAATGCAAAGTAAAGACTTGAAAGCCTTTGGGCAATAATTTTCTTTAATAAGAGTTCGGATTGACGAATTACAACTGACTATCTTTGGTGCAATGAAAGGAAGACTTTTACTTGTTATATTATCCATACTTTTTGTAGGCCTCAACTCTGCTGATGCGCAATTGCCGCCTAAGGTTGTTCAGGTTTCGGGTGTTGTATTGATTAGCGACTCTCTTTTTCCTGCAGGATTCGTAGCCATCTACAGAGCGAAAGATCGCAGAGGGACATACTCAGGTCGCGACGGATATTTCACTTTACCAGTCATGGTTGGGGATACACTTTTCTTCTCGTGCACCGGTTTGAAAGATTCTTTTTTTGTTATTCCTGCTGACTCGAAAGAAAATCAGCTCTCCATGGTTCAAGTCATGAGCATGGAAAATTACATGCTTCCAACAGCTTACATTCTGCCCTATCCTTCTCGAACAAGATTAAGAGCGGAAATTCTTTCGCTCGATTTACCCGGAGATGAGTACGTTTCCTTTCATCGTGAGGGAAAGGATATTGTGAACTACGATGGAATGCTTGACTTCAGCGCGCAGTCTTATCGTTCAGCCTCTTCACAAATTCAAAACAGATATACCAACGGATTTTATTCGGGTGGAAATTTATTGAGCAAAGACGCTTGGGGTAACTTCATGCGTTCATTGAAGAGTGGTGATCTAGATTCTCAACAGTAAGAAAAATGCGGAAAGGAATTTTATTTTTATTACTAATTTTTGTTTCGTCATTCGCCTTCTCGCAATCAGCAACCATTCGTGGGACTATTAAAAACAGCTCTGGCGAATCGGTTCCAGGAGTGATAATTACCTGTAAAGAATTTCCAACCGTTGGGACCTCCTCTGACAATCGAGGAAATTTCTCTTTGGTGGTGAAATCGGAAACAACCTTAACCATTCTCTTCAAAGGTTTGGGCGATGCGCCTGTTCAGAATCAGTTCTATTTGAATAACGGCGATGTAAAAGAGATTGAAGTACTTCTGGATAATTCATTGACAACAACGACATTTGAAATTTTCGATAAAGGGAAACGCGAAGGAGGCTTCCGCGAAATTGAATTGAAACTTCCAACCAAACTTCCTGTAATGAATCAGGGTATTGAAGGATACCTCATTCAAGCCGCGGTAAATATGCCTTCAGAGTTAAGCTCGAGCTACAGCGTTCGCGGAGGAAGTTTCGACGAAAATTTGATTTATGTGAACGACATTCAGGTCTATCGCCCCTTTTTGGTTCGAAGCGGTCAACAAGAAGGAATGAGTTTTCCGAATCCAGATATGGTGAGCTCCATCAACTTCTCAGCTGGCGGATTCCAAGCGAAATATGGCGATAAAATGTCGTCTGTATTAGACATTCAGTATGCACGTCCAGATAGTCTTGGTGGTAGTTTTCAAGCGGGACTATTGGGAACACAACTGCAATTGGGCGGATGCAATAAGAAGGGAACCTTCACGCATAATTCTGGATTTCGATATAAAAATTATTCGTACGTTTTGAATTCATTGGATGTCTCTGGTGATTACAAGCCTCGCTTCAATGACTTTCAAACCTATTTGACCTTTCGTCCGAAGACGAAATACGGCCCTTGGGAATTCAGCTTTTTGGGAAACTATTCCAGCAACCGCTACAACTTCATTCCACAAACGAGACAAACCGATGTGGGAAGTATTAACGAAGCGTTGCGTTTGACTGTTTATTTTGAAGGGCAAGAAATTTCGAAGTACGACACCTATTTCGGAGCGTTTTCTACCCGATACAATCCGAATGAACATTCACAATTGCGTTTGACGTTCAGCGCTTTCAATACAGATGAAAGCGAGAAGTTTGATGTGTTAGGCGCTTATCGCTTAGATGAGTTAGATCGCGACTTAGGATCCGACAAATTCGGAAGTGTGTTAACCAATCGCGGCGTTGGCGCTTTTCTAGAACACGCAAGAAATAACTTAAATGCCCAAGTATATCAAGTTGCTCACAAAGGATTTGTAGACTACGTGAAGCAGCACCATCTTTTGGAATGGGGAATGGACGCGAACATTGAACACATCAATGATGTCCTTAGCGAATGGACATTAATAGACTCTTCCGGCTATGCCACCCAGCACCCAAGGGACTCTATTGCCTATACCAATCCGAATGCACAAGGGAATCAGTTTATTCCTATTCAAGATCGCGTTAAAGCGAACAATCAGATTACTAGCAACCGCGTGAATGCTTTTGTGCAGGACACGTGGAGACATTCTATGAAGAACGGAGCAACGTTTACGGCAACAGCAGGACTTCGTGCCAATCATTGGACGTTCAACGATCAGACAGTTATTAGTCCAAGGGTGAACATTGCCTACAATCCAACTTGGATTAAACAACGATTGAATGAGAGTGGGAAATTGGATTCGTTAAGAAAAGATATCATTATTCGCGGAGCTGCGGGATACTATTACCAACCTCCATTCTATCGTGAAATGCGCGGATTCGATGGACAGGTAAACCCTAATATTCGAGCACAGAAAAGCATACACTATGTTTTAGGTGCCGACTATGTTTTCAATTCATGGGGACGTCCGTTTAAGTTGGTAACCGAACTGTACTTCAAAAAGATGGACAACATTATTCCATACGAATTGGAGAATGTTCGTCAGCGTTACTTCGCGGTGAACAGTGCAAAAGGTTATGCCTATGGAACAGATGTCATGGTGAATGGTGAATTCATTCAAGGTGTGCAGTCGTGGTTTCGTATGTCTTACTTGAAAACCATGGAGGACATTAACAACGACTCGTACAACATTTATTTGAACAGCGATGGAGATACCATTTACAACGGATACACCTTGAATAACGTCCCTGTTGATTCCATAACTCAGTATCCCGGATACGTTCCTCGTCCTACCGACCAGCGCATAAGTGTTTCCCTTCTCTTCCTCGACGAAATGCCGAATCACGAAGAGTATAAGGTTATGTTGAATTTTTACTTCGCAACAGGATTACCCTACGGTATTCCAGACCAGCAGCGCTACAACGACATTTTCCGCACACGTGCTTATTTGCGTGCAGACCTTGGATTGTCGCGCGACATGTTTATGAAACACAAAAACAAGTTCTTCGACTCAGGAAACATAGCCCTCGAAATCTTCAACCTTATGGGCGTGAACAACATCATTAATCACCAATGGATTGAAGATGTGAATGGAAGACAATATGGTATTCCAACTTATTTGACTGGAAGAAGGATTAATCTGAGGATGACGCTTTCGTTTTAACCTCTCAAATTCAAAAGTTTCAACTCCTCCACAATCGTAATGCGTGAACCATCAATCGTGATGAGACCTTCTTGCTTAAAATCGCTGAGTGTGCGAATAAGTGATTCCGTGGCTGTTCCTACCATGCGAGCAAGATCGTCGCGAGCAATGGCCATGGTGAACGGTTTATTGAGGTCTTTTTCGTAGCGTTCTTTTAAGTGAAGTAAGGCTTCAGCCGTGCGCTTGCGAACGCTGGAGTACGCCAATTTCATTAAGCGCTCTTGCTCTTCTTTTACTTTGTTGCTCAACAGAGAAACGACTTCCTTCAATACATCATAACTACCATCCATGAGCTTGTAGAAATCAGCTTTCGGATAGAATACAATTTCTGCATCTTCCAATACCTCTGCTGAAGCGCTGTGCTTTCCGTGTTGAAGCAATGGAAGAAATCCGAAGA
>JBILTF010000083.1:0-9695 GCA_044371675.1 Flavobacteriales bacterium | reverse complement strand
AAATCAGGACGCTGATGGTCGTTCCAATTGTGTTGATCGTGGGCGAAATAAATCTCGGTGTATCCTGAAAAATGTATGCTGTCTTTGTTAATTTGAGAAAAAGCGGACAGCGGGAAGAAAAGTCCTAGAATAAAGAACAGGCGCATACAGTGGTTTTTACAAAGATGCGAAAGTTATTTATTGAATTTACCTGTCTTCTTGTCGAAGCCGTATGGACAGTGTCTGCAACCGCTTTGACAGCAATGGCCTCTTTTAAGGTGATATTCTTCTGTGAATATAAAGTAACCTTCTTCGCTCAAGTAGTAGTCTTCTCCTTGTACTTTTGATTCTGTCTTGTCACTCATGCCGCAAAAATGCAATTTTAAAACGTGAATACTGAAATAAACTTTAAACAACCATTCTATCAGTCTTTAGGAAAAGAACCTGATAGAGAGATAACCGTTAAGCGCTTCGATGAGATGCACTCAACAATTAATGGAAACAAGTGGTTTAAATTAATGTTCAATTTAGATGAAATGAAAAGGCGAGGCGCCAAACAACTCGTCACTTTTGGGGGAGCGTTCAGCAATCATATCTATTCAACGGCTGCGACTGCAAAGGAATTGGGACTGCATGCTGTTGGAATCATTCGCGGGGAAGAACCGAAAGATAATAGTCCAACACTGCTGTTTGCAAAGGAATGTGGAATGGAGCTGTGCTTTATTTCCAGAGCCGATTACGAAGAACGGAATAGCGAGGAAATGAAGGCGTGGGTCTACGAAAAATGGGAGTCGGCTTTTTTAGTTCCTGAAGGAGGTTCGAATTATTTGGGCATGAACGGCGCTATGCAAATGGTGAGTGAAGAAGATTTTAAATTCGACAATTGGTTGGTTGCCGCCGGAACAGGAACAACGGCTGCTGGACTTCTTGTTCAATCGAAACCGCATCAGAAAGTTTGGATATACAGCGCATTGAAAGGCGAAAATTACATGCGAAACGAAATTCGAAACAAACTGATTTACTTTTTTCACGACGAAGTTGCTGCCGATGAAGTGTTAGAACGGGCCGTTGTTTTCGGCGAAGAATTTTTCGGCGGATATGGAAAATTCAATAATGAATTAATCGAATTTATTCAAGAAATGAATCGAGTGCATCAATTGCCTCTCGATGTGGTTTATACCGGGAAATTGATGCATTCGTTCGTTGTGCAAAACAAAAAACCGAACGAAGGTTCGGTTTTAATGTTTCACACTGGCGGGTTGCAGGGCAATCCGAAAACTATATTCGACTAATCTTTAACATGTTTGTAGTTCCTTGCTCTGCAATAGGCATAGAGGCTACGTTCACCAAGAAATCTCCTTCTTGAACATATCCGTTTTTCTTCAGAATGTAGCGAATGTCTGCAATCGTTTGGTCGGTGCTTACCATCTTGTCGTAGTAGAATGCCTTCACTCCCCAAACCAAATTCAACTGTGTTAGAATACGTTTATTTCCTGTGAAAACGAAGACATGTGCCTTCGGTCTAGAGCTTGAAATTTTATATCCTGTGTATCCTGAAAAAGACATGGTTGCAATGCTGGTTGCTCCTATGCGTTTTGCAACGCGACAAGCACTGAAGCAAATGCTATCTGTGATGAATCGCGTTTCATCCATTTCATAAGGAGCCTCTTCAAGATAATACAATCCTGGGAATTTTTCAGCTTCGTTAATGATGTTGTGCATCATTGTTATTGCTGCAATCGGATAGGCACCAACACTTGTTTCTCCGCTTAGCATGACTGCATCTGCTCCGTCTAATACAGCGTTAGCAACGTCTGTTACTTCAGCGCGTGTTGGAGTCATGCTTGTGATCATGCTTTCCATCATTTGCGTAGCAACAATGACCGGCTTTGCAGCTTCAACGCATTTTTTTACAATCATCTTCTGAGCGAGTGGTACTTGTTCAATTGGGATTTCAACTCCAAGGTCACCACGAGCTACCATTACCGCATCGGTTTCGCGAATAATGTCGTCGATCACCTCAAGGGCTTCAGGTTTTTCAATTTTCGCCACCACTTTCGCGTGCTTGCCGTTTTCAGCAATGATGCCTTTGAGCACGCGAACATCGTCTGCTGTGCGGACGAAAGAAAGTCCAATCCAATCAATATTCATTGAAAGAGCGAACTCTAAATCATTCAAATCTTTTTTCGATAAAGAAGGAAGAGAAACTTTAGTCTCGGGTAGATTCAATCCTTTTTTCGATGAAAGAATTCCACCTTGAACAACTTCACACAACACTTCTTTTTTACCGTCGGTGGAAAGAATGCGTATCGCAATTTTTCCGTCGTCTAACAAAACGCGTTCTCCAGGCTTTACGTCCGAAGCGAATTCTTTGTAGTTGGTATAGATGTGCGTGGCTGTTCCTATTTGCTCTTCAGTAGTGATAATGATTTTCTGGCCTGCTTCCAACATTACACCGTTGTCTTGCATAATACCAACGCGCAATTTAGGACCTTGCAAATCGGCCAATAGAGCGGTGTTCGTGCCCAACTCTTTGTCAATCTCTCGAACGAAATTGACTACACTCGAATGATCGTCGTGTGTGCCATGTGAAAAGTTCAAACGCACAACATTTAAGCCGGCTTCAATCATTCCCTTCAGGACTTCTTTGTTTGCAGATACTGGACCAATGGTCGCAACTATTTTCGTTTTTTTCATAATCAATCGAAGAACAAATGACTCACATGCTTTAAACTTTCTTGCGAAAGATGGAACGCCGCGAGTACGTTGTTTATTTTTCTTATTTGTTTAACCAATTCTTCTATGTCTTCTCTGCCTTCAACTTTCAGCAGATATTCTATTTGTGCATATTCAGGAATGAGCGCACCCTGGAGTGAACGATTCGATATGAGGTGTATGGTAAAGTGATTTTCCTCGGAAACAAATTTGAACAACTCATGCTCAGAGTTCTGTTCTTTTGTCTCGAGTATGTAGGGCTTCATGCGCTCCAAACTCCATCTCATATCCTTGTTTAAAAACCACGCCAATCGAAAATCCTTCTCTCTCGAGTTAATTCCGATTAATTCGAAATTCAAGTAATCGTCGTTTGAAAACGTTATGCTTTTAGCGCCCATCTTAGTTAGTGTATTTTTTACACGAACTACGCAAAGGTAGTTATTTCCATGTGAGTTGTGCGGAATTTTCATTCACAATTAATTCGGCATTTCGACCCATGTAAAATGCCCTATTGTCATTCAAATGTCCTGCGGGAAATCCCATTGTTACCGGGATGTTACAGTCCAACCCAATTTCAAGAATCATTTCAACAAGAGATTTGCCCCAAGGGTTATTGCTTGAAAATCCGAATTCTTCCGTATTGTCCCGCATTTGCGTAAATCCGCCTAAAATCAATCCTTGAATATTCTTAAACAAGCCTGCACGCCTCAGCGCTGTAAGCATTCGATCGACATGATACAGCATCTCGTCTACATCTTCCAAAAAAAGAATTTTCCCTTCCGTATTCAATTGGGTGGCTGATCCAAGTTGGCTGTAAATCACTGATAAATTTCCACCTACAATTTTCCCTTCGGCGTTTCCTTTTTGAATTTGATTTTCATTCCATTCGAATAAAAAAAACTCGCCGAATAGCGCACGTCTTAAATTTTCGAGCGCGTCTGTAGTGGCGTGCTCAAAGGAAATCGGCATGGTGGAGTGAATGCAAGCAATGTTTTTATTCGTACAAGCATTCAGTAAAACGGTCACGTCGGAATATCCGCAAATCCATTTCGAGTCGTTCAAGAAAGGTAGAATCTCATCAATAGTATGAATCGTGCCGTATCCTCCTCGAGCCACCAGCAAGGCTTTCACCTCGTTGTCGCTCCAAAGTGAAAGGAAAGATTGGGTACGTTCTTCAACATTTCCAGCCAACTGAAAACTTGGCTTGAAAACGTTTTCCGCCAATTTAATTTTTAGTCCCCACGATTCAATAACGCCTTTGGCATATTGCCATTGCTCGCTTGTAATGAATCTGGCCGTGGCAATAATGCCAATCGTGTCGCCTTGTTGTAAAAAAGCTGGTTGCATCGCTTTATCTTTGGTTCGCTAAATTCGCAGTTTTCTGCTCAATACACCACAAAAAAGATGAAGTCACCGAAAAGACACCTTGTAACCTCAGCTCTTCCATACGCGAATGGTCCCATTCACATTGGACACATTGCAGGTGCATATTTGCCTGCCGATATTTATGTTCGCTATTTAAGAGGAAAGGGAAAGGACGTGGCTTTTATCTGTGGATCCGACGAACATGGCGCTGCCATTACGTTGCGTGCGAAGAAGGAAGGAAAGACTCCCCGCGAAATAGTAGATTTTTATCACAAGCTCATGGGCGACGCGTTTCGCGATTTCGGAATTTCTTTCGATGAATATTACAGAACATCGTCTCCGGAACACATTGAAATGAGTCAGCAAATTTTTCTTGAATTGAAAGAAAAAGGTATACTCGAAACACAGCGGTCTGAGCAGTATTTCGATGCTGAGGCACAACAGTTTTTAGCGGACAGATATATTACAGGGACTTGCCCGAAGTGCTCGAGCGAAAAGGCATACGGAGATCAATGTGAGAAATGTGGTTCAACTTTAAGTCCAACAGAATTAATCAATCCCGTTTCTACCTTAAGTGGGAGCACGCCTATCCTTAAAGAAACCACGCACTGGTATTTGCCTATGCAACACCACAGCGAATGGGTGCGCGATTTTATTGAAAATGGAAAACTAAACGGAGAGCAACACCACGATGCTTCGAAGTGGAAGTCGCATGTAGTTGGACAGTGCTTGAGCTGGATTGATGGCGGTCTTCAAGCGCGCGCTATGACACGCGATTTAGATTGGGGTGTTCCCGTGCCGGGTGAAGAAGGAAAAGTGCTTTACGTTTGGCTCGATGCGCCTATTGGTTATATCACGAACACGAAAGTGTGGGCCGAGAAGAACGGAAAGAATTGGGAAGATTACTGGAAGAGCGATGAAACGGAATTGGTTCATTTCATTGGGAAAGACAACATCGTTTTTCACTGCATCATTTTTCCAATTATTTTAAAATCGCACGGCGGGTTTAACCTCCCGGTGAATGTGCCTGCCAACGAATTCATGAATTTGGAAGGAGATAAAATTTCAACTTCAAGAAATTGGGCGGTATGGTTACACGAATATTTGGAAGATTTTCCGAATCGTCAAGACGAGATGCGCTATGTTTTGGCTTCAATAATGCCTGAACAAAAAGACAGCGAGTTCACTTGGAACGACTTCAAAGACCGCGTGAACAATGAGCTTGCGGATATCGTAGGAAATTTTGTGAATCGCGTATTTGTTTTAACACACAAGTATTACGAAGGAAAAGTTTCTAATCCAACCTTCGATGCCTCTTCTCAATTTGAAGAAGCGCAAACTGCGTTCAATACCATTGGTGAAAAGATTGAAGCCTATCGTTTCCGTGAAGCGCAGTCCTTGGCCATTCAATTAGCGCGTATTGGAAACAAGTTGCTCACTGAGACTGAACCTTGGAAACTTCAAAAGACAGAACCGGAAAAAACAGAAGGTATTTTGAACACGTGTGTTCAGCTGGTTGCCGCCCTGTCTGTGGCTTTAGAGCCCTTCCTTCCATATACAGCAAAGAAATTGAAAACGGGTTTACAGTGGGAAGGAGTGAAGTGGGATGATGTGAATGTTTCACAATTAATTCCAGCAGGACATACCATTGGTGAGTTGCCGATTCTTTTTCAAAAAATAACGGACGAAGAAGTAGCGATTCAAGTTGCGAAATTGGAAGCGTCTAAAGTTCAACTCGAGGTTGAAGTAGAAGCGATAAAGCCAAATGTATCGTTCGAAGATTTTCAGAATATGGATCTTCGTATCGCGGAAGTAATAGAGGCGCAGCGTGTTCCGAAGACAAAGAAATTGTTACAATTGAAGCTGCGTATTGGAACAGAAGAACGCACTGTAATTTCAGGAATTGCAGAGTCGTATGAACCCGAACAAGTTGTTGGAAAGCAAGTGTTGTACTTAGCGAATCTTGCACCAAGAGAAATCAAAGGTGTGGAATCTTCGGGTATGATATTAATGGCTGAAAACAACAAGGGAGAGCTTTCGTTGCTCTCCCCTGAACGTCCCGTTGAATCGGGAAATAGTGTACGCTAATATCAGTCTACATTATCGTGTAGGAATGGATTGTTTGTACGCAACTCAATGCGTGTATTTCCATTCTCATCTGTTACTTCTCTAGAGATTGTGCGAGAAACCGTGTTTTCACTTGAGTGATTTCCTTCGTCAAGAGTAACTTTTCTTCTCATGAACGCAGGCTCACTTTCCAATTCGTTTAATCCGCTTGGAGATTTCATGCGCATTGTGTATTCACGAATGCGTGCTTCACGTTCTTTATTACGCGCTTGTAGTTCTGTGCGAGGTGGACGATTTTCAGCAGCAACCTCTTGTTTGAAAGTCATTTGCACCTCAGGAACCTCGCGGTCAGAAGTAGGATGAATGCTTTCGAACGCTGGAATAAATGGCGTTTCAGTTTCGTTGTACTCTTGAATTTTGAATGTACTTAGCTCTGGAATTGCAGGTTCTTCCAATTCCATTTTCACTGTTTCTTCGTTGGCCAATTCAGCTTTTTCGAATTCAGCGAATGAAAACAAAGCCACTTGCTTAACAGGCTCTTCAACGGTTGGATTCGATTCAAATGAATTTTCAATTTCCAATTCAATCTCATCAGCCAAGACCAATTTGAAGGGCTCTTCAGCCACTTCTGAAACAGTTGATTCTGTCATGGTATCAGTTTCAGCAACTACTGCAGGAATTTCTTCCACAACTGCGACTGGCGCAGTTGGCGCATCACCCAAAATGAAAACAGCAGCTGGAGCAGGTACTTCTTTCACCGCGTTCAGGGGAAGAAGTGTTGCGATTTCTTTTGCGGCGAAACCGGTTGCAATAACGTTCACACAAATATCTTCTCCGAGTTGTTCGTCTTTGCCATAACCCCAAATGATATCTGCTTCCGGTCCTGCAAGTTCTTGAATGAAATCGGTAATCTCTCCGATCTCGTCCATTTTCAACTCGCTGTTTCCGTAAGTAATATTTAACAAAATGTGAGAAGCACCTGTAATATCGTCGTCGTTCAACAAAGGAGATTCCATAGCCAATTGCACGGCGCGTAAAGCTTGGCCTTCACCATTAGCTCTTCCGCTGCCCATAATAGCTACGCCGCTTCCTCGCATTACCGTGATAACGTCGTTCATATCCACATTCACAATACCCGTAATGGTTATTAACTCAGCAATGGTTTTAGCAGCGGTGCAAAGCACATCATCTGCATGACTGAATGCATTGCTTAAAGAAAGGTTTCCGTATAGCTCACGCAACTTATCGTTGCGAATAATCAAAAGCGTATCAACAGCTTTGCGCATTTCTTCAATACCGGCAGTTGCTTGAGCAGTTCTTTTCTTGTTTTCAAAAGCGAAAGGAACGGTAACAATACCTACTGTAAGAATACCCATCTCCTTTGCAACTTGCGCAATAACAGGAGCAGCACCTGTTCCTGTACCGCCACCCATTCCAGCTGTAACGAAGACCATTTGAAGGTCAGAATTAAACAGCGCACGAATTTCTTCGATGGACTCCATGGCAGCATCTCGTCCCACCTCTGGACGAGCTCCTGCTCCACGACCTTTCGTAAGAGTATGACCCAATTGCATTTTGTTTAGAATTGGACTGTTGTCCAACGATTGGGCATCGGTGTTGCACACTACGAAGTCAACACCGTTAATTCCTTTGTTGAACATGTAGTTAACGGCGTTCGAGCCACCACCACCAACACCAACAACTTTGATAATGGCGTTTTCTTCTTGTTTCGGAAGGTTGAAATTGAGCAATTCTGACATCTAATAAAACTTTTTGGGGTGGGTAAATCAGGTAATATTTTAGTGTTTCGAAGTAAGTACACAATTGCTCTTAGTTACAAACGTACTTTTCAAAATAGTGAACTACTAAATGTTAGTAAAGAGCTGTTGTGGAAATGAATAAATATTATAAGGAAGAAAAAATCTCACGTTGTACATTTGCGCTCATGTCCCAACAAGATATTCAAGATAAGGTCAAAGAAATTTTCACGGCGTATTTGGAAAAGCATTTGCATCGCAAAACGCCAGAGCGTTATGCTATTCTCGCTGAGATATATACCATCGATGATCACTTCGATATTGAAGCGCTCTATGTTCGAATGAAGAACAAGAAATACCGAGTTTCCAGAGCAACATTGTACAACACCATAGAGCTATTGCTGAACTGTGCACTTGTAAGAAAAAATCAATTCGGACAGAATATAGCGCATTTCGAAAAGGCATTTCAGAATCAACAGCACGATCACATTATTCTGACCGACACCGGGGAGGTATTCGAGTTTTGTGACCCTAGAATTCAAAACATTAAGTCAACACTGGAAGAGATATTCGACATTGAAATTTCCATGCACAGTCTTAATTTTTATGGAAAAAGAAAAAGGAAATAGTTTCCTATTTCCTTTCTTAAAAAGTTATCTTCTATTTTATTTTGCCGAAAGTAATGCTGTTGCCTCTTGGTAGTAGCGATCAGGTTTTTGAGCGCCATCGAAATTCCAACGTTGCCATGCACCAACTCTCACTCCGCTTTCATAAAGACCTTGAGATTCTTTAATTCCGTTCGCGAAGAAATATACGAATTCACCTTGCGCAATACTTAGAGACTCATCCATGTATGAACCAGCCATCATTAATTCACCAGTTTGGAAATTAACTTTCACTTCAAAAAGAGACTCATTTACTTTGGTAATTGATCGTGTGAATTTTGCAGCAGCCTTGTTCTTTGTAACATTCAATTGAGCATCTAACAACTGAGTGGTTGTTTGAGCGAAAGCGCTTGTTGTAAGAACGATTAGGGCGATCAGAGTGAATAATTTAGTTTTCATGACGTGATAGTTATGTAGGGGTATACCTACCTTCGCCAAAAAAGGTTACATTTTTTAAAATATTTTTTAAAAACACACGATAATGGATTATTTATTCGAGAAGAAGTGGAAAGAAACGTTGGAAACAGCCTCGAAGAATTTTGGCGAAAACCTAGATTACTCGGCTATTCTCCTGTTAATTGGACTGCAGGAACTGGGGATATTCGATTTGAAATTCAAGAAAGATCAAAAGTTGGAACTCATGCACGTGGCTGTATGCACATTATTAGAACCATACGGGTATTATGAGTTTGAGGGAAGAGACGTAGACGGATGGCCACACTTTGTTAAAAAAGAAGATCTCCCGGTGTTGAGTCCAGGAGATCAGGAAATTCTATTAAAAAAGGCAATGATGAAATACTTCGGAAACGAAGCGTAGAGATTAAATCTCTATTGTTACCTCAGTTGTTTCTTGCTCTTCAATCTTAATGATGCCAACTCCATAAAGGGCACCCTTGTATGCCTCAATGTCTAAAACTGCAAACCCAGCTTGACCAAGTTTGTAGTTTTCAGAATAATCCATTGTTACTGTTCCAGTGGCATCTGTTGTTAATGTGGTATCCAATGCAATAGCATTTGGAGGAGGAGGAGTTTGAGAAGGTGAACCGTACAAACGCACTGAAGCTCCCTGCACAGGATCGCCGTTTGCATCTACAACACGAACTACCGCCACGGTAGGTTCTTCTTTAACACATGAAGTTAAAGTCAT
>JBILTF010000132.1:0-2757 GCA_044371675.1 Flavobacteriales bacterium | reverse complement strand
TCGCTTAAACGCTAACTTCTAATTCGAACGAACATGAAAAAGATATCATACTTCATTTTAGCTATTGGATTAGCTCTAGGAATTGCCTCTTGTGAAAAAATGTTAGAGTATCCACCGGAAGGTGCAATTCTCGCTGCAGATGCATTGAAGACTCCAGATGACGCTCAGCGTTTATTAAACAGCTGTTACGATGTTATTGCAAATTTATTTGATGGAAAATATCAAAATATTTGCGAGTTAATGTCAGACAACATGGCTGAACCAAATGGTTTAGATTTCAATGCCGTTTACAATCGCGAAACAAACTTCTTCACTCCAACAACTAACGGAACCTATGGCGATTTCTATTATGCTATTTACCGTTGCAATTCGTTGATGAAAAACTTCGATTTAATTGACGGTTTATCAGATGACGATCGCAATAGAATGGAAGCAGAAGCGAAATTCATTCGTGCATTCTGTCATTTTAATGTTGTGAAAATATGGGCACAGCCTTATGGTTCTTCGCCTTCAAATTCTCACTTGGGAATTATATTAAGAAGAGAAGCGAGTAACGAGCCATTGTCAAGAAGCACCGTTGGCGAATCATACTCTTTCATTATTGAAGATTTGGAATATGCATACTCGAATCTTCCAGAGTCGAATGGCAACTATGCAACTAAAGATGCTGCCGCAGGATTATTGGCGATGGTTTATTTCCAAATGAACAATTACGTTCAGGCTGAGCAATACGCGTCATTGGTTATCAACTCTGGTGCATACGCCATGAGCGATACATTGGATCGCTTCCCTGCGACTCCAGCTTTGAATCCTGAAACTGTATTTGGCATTGTGAGTTCTAATCCTGGCGCGGATCACGTTGATCAACGGACAGATAACTTCATTGGTAACTACAACGCTGGCGGAGTTCTTCCTCCGAACTTGATGTTCTCAAATGAACTTTATCAGTTCACTAACTTGAACAGTGCAGATGATCGTTTGGGTTGGATGCAATCTAGCGGCGGGAAATACAAGAACCGTCGTTTCGAAGACAAAGTGTTCTTCAATATTCCAATTATATATTTGACTGAATTGAAATTGATTCGTGCAGAATGCTTGGGTGAAATGGGTGGAGATCTTTCAGTTGCAATTGCTGATATCAATTCCATTCGTGATCGCGCTTTTGGTGCAGGATTGAATGATCTTTCAGCATCCTCAACTGCATCACAAGTCATTGCTGCAGCAAGAAGAGAGTATCGCATTGAGACTATGGGAGAAGGAAAGTGGATTGACCAACTGAAACGAATCGGAGCAAAAGGGGAAAACGTTATTGTGCGCGATGCACCATGGAACTGTCCGGGTATGGCACTTCAATTCCCGAACAGTGAATTCACCTCTGCCCTATTTGTTGGGAATCCGGAAGGAGGGTGTAACTAAAGGGGCGAAAAATTTTTCGCCAGTATTGAATAGAAATAAAAATTAAAGAGAATTTAAAATTAAATTTATATCAAATGAAATCAGTAAAACTATTCTTCATGATAGCCTTGACTACAGGTTTGTTCGCTGGTTGTAAGCCAGAGATCACCGGAGAGTTGGGTGAGACTTCGGATAAGTTGCAAGGAATGGGTGGCACTTGGGAGCTGACGAATTTCATTCAGCAAGATCCAAACAATCCTGTTTTAGAAGAACGTGACTTAAGCGAGTTTTATATTGTCTCTGGTGTTGAACCTATGCGTATTACGCTCGATGTTCCAACACAAACTTATACGGTAACAATTACTGAAGGAAAGAACTTCTTCGGTACAAATGGTACTTGGTCCTTGGACGACAACCTCGCTCCTTCTACGATTACACTTATGAATGCAAATGACACACTTGACTTGTTCCTTGGTAACATGGTACTTCCTACTAGTAGTAATATGGGATTGCAATATCACAGAGAGTGTTCAGACGGATTCAAGAACGTGATTTATAAGTTTAACTTCCAACGCATTTAATCATGAAAAAGATATTATTTACACTTGCTGCATTCGCAATTTCGATTGTCGGATATTCACAAGCAGCGTTCGTATTCCCCTCGCCTACCAATGCGAATGCTACAATGGATTTGTACATTGATGTGGCTCAAACAACAGGTGGTTTGAAGACTTTACTGGGCAATCACCCGGAAGTTGCTGACTCTGTTTACATGTGGACCTGGCAACCTGCAGGTCCGTCTTGCGGAAATGGTGAATGGGGTAATTCCAATAACTGCATGCTGCTAACCCGAGTAAGTGGATTGCTTTATAAAATGACCATGGTACCTACAACGTATTACGCTTGCAGCCCACTTCAATTGTTCCAAAATGGAATTTCTTGCTTAGCAAAATTGAAAAACGGTAACGCCTACGGTTCTGAAGGAGTTGGTGAAGCCAAGACAGAAGACTTACACATTGACATTGTTCCTGCTCTTTGTGCAGATCGTATTTGCTTCTTCCCAGAAGCTGCTAAGCAAGATGACTATTTCAGCATTACCTATGATAACACCCAAGAGACAGATGTAAATCTTCAAAACTTGGGAGCCGATGAATGCTATATTTTCCTTCGTGCCTTCACTGGAACATTTACTTTCTTCGATGTGGTGCCTGTAGCCAACGTTACTTCAACTCCATCATTGAATATGACTGAAATTGCTCCAGGTAAATTCAGAATAACATTTATTCCTGAAGATTTCATGCCTATACCTGCTGAATCTTCTATTACGAAAATTGGTTTTTATATTGTTAAGGTCGGTTACAC
>JBILTF010000131.1:0-2766 GCA_044371675.1 Flavobacteriales bacterium | reverse complement strand
CCTTACATTTGCACAAAGGCAAGTCTTATACGACCAGCTCCTTTCAAATCCTCCAGGGCCGGAAGGCAGCAAAGGTAGAAAGTTGTAGCGGTGCGATATAAGGGGCTTGCCTTCTTTTTTTTGTCTTATTTTTGGCGCCATGTCAGAATCAGCCTTTTCCATTAAATACAGATTACGTGCTTATCGCAAGAAGAAAGTACTTACTGCATTTCTCAAAAAACTTTCGAAGAATCAGCCGAAGTCGGCCAAGCCATTTATTGTTGCTGCTCAGAAAGAAGCGTGGAGTAAAATCGATTGCACGTCTTGCGGCAACTGCTGCAGAACCATGACTCCCACTTGGAAGAAGGCCGAGGTGAAGCGACTGGCTGCGCATTTAGGAATGACGTATCAAGAGTTCTTCGATAAGTGGTTGTTCATAGATGAAGCAACAGGTGACATTGTAAATACAACCCAGCCGTGTCAGTTCTTCGATATGGAAAAGGGTTTGTGTGGGGTGTATGATTTGCGTCCGCAGGATTGCGCAACCTTTCCACACATGTACCGCAAAGATTTTTTCGATCAGACCGAAGTATACACTGCAAACCTTCACAGGTGTCCTGCAACCCTTGTTACCATGGAGGCTTTAGAGAAGGCTATGCGTGCTGAATGAGAGCGAAAGATTTTGTATATTTCTTAAGACATTTCGTCAAAGGTGGTTTAATTTTGAATAAAATTTAGGATGTTGGAACTGGATCGCGTTGTTTTATCGCCTGCACAGAAAGCGTTGAGAATTAATCTCAACAAGGATATCTACGGAACCTTTGCAGAGATTGGCGCTGGCCAAGAAGTTGTACGTCATTTCTTTCGATCGGGTGGCGCTAGCGGTACCATTGCAAAAGCAATGAGCGCTTATGACAAAGATTTCAGCGATGCCATATACGGGAAGGAAGAGAAGGGAAGGTACGTGTGCAAAGCACGCGTCGACAATATGCTCAATCACGAGTACAGTTTGATTGAAGAGCGTTTAGATCGCGAAGATCATTCCACCAAAGAATTTTTTAGCTACGCCAATACATTCGCAACCGTTAATTTTCAGAAGACCATTCAGGGTCACGGATGGATGGGAGTGAAGTTTCAAACCGCCCCTGATAAAGAGCCGAATGTTGTTATTATTCATGCGCGTTTGCATGAAAGCGATGTTCTTCTTCAACAAGCAACCGTAGGAACGCTTGGAGTGAATTTACTTTATGGTAGTTTTTATACATTCAAACAGCCGAAGGAATTGTTGCTTTCGTTGTACGATAATTTGAATCGCGATCAAGTTGAAATTGATACAATTCAATTTAGTGGACCCGATTTCGAAGATGTGGACAACCGATTAATGTCGTTGCAATTGGTGAAGAACGGAATGACTGAAGCGGTTATTTTTTCTCCAGATGGAGAGAATTTACAAGCGGCCGATGTACTTTACAAGAAGCACATTTTAGCATTACGTGGATCATTCAGACCGGTAACGAAAGTGAACATTGATATGATTGCGAAAGGCTTGAAGATGTTCGAAGCCGACCGCAAAGTTGATCCAGAAAAAGTGCAAGTTTTGTTTGAAATTACGTTGAACAATTTGCGTTCAGATGGAGAAATTGATGAGCAAGACTTTTTAGATCGCGCTGAAATTTTGTGTTCACTTGGACAAACGGTATTGGTTTCCAACTATTCGAAATATTACAAGTTGGCAGAGTACTTCACGAAATACACCAACGAACGAATGGGTATTATCATGGGTACAAATATGTTGGTGGAATTGTTCGACGAGAAGTACTACCGCAATTTGAACGGAGGGATTTTAGCAGCGTTTGGAATTCTCTTCAGCCGAGATTTGAAGATATACTTATATCCGTGGTTCGACGAAGCCACAAGCACCTTGTATACAACGGAGAACTGTCCTGTGCATCCGCGCTTGCAGCCACTCTTCCGCTATATGGTAGACAACAAGCGTATTGTTGATATTGCAGAATACAATCCGGATGTGCTTTCGATTTATTCTCGCGATGCGTTAGATCTAATTCACAATGGGCACATCGGTTGGGAAGATATGGTACCGACTTATGTTGATACGCTCATTAAAGAAAATAAATTGTTCGGATACGATCCTGAACAAGTCCCTAATGAAGATTTCACACCACCGGTAAGAACCAAGTGGAGTGAGTCATTGAATTCAAATTAATAGAAAAATAAATAAGTAGATATGTCATATTTTTTTACGTCAGAGTCTGTGTCTGAAGGGCACCCAGATAAAGTAGCCGATCAAATTTCAGATGCATTGATTGATGCGTTTTTAGCACAAGACCCCGAGTCGAAGGTGGCATGTGAAACCCTAGTAACAACAGGACAAGTGGTTGTTGCAGGAGAAGTGAAGTCGACAGCTTATGTTGATTTACAAGATATTATTCGTGGAACAATTGCTGAAATTGGATACACGAAAAGTGAGTATATGTTTGAGGCGAAGAGCTGCGGAATTTTATCTGCCATTCACGAGCAGTCTGCCGATATTAATCAAGGCGTAGACAAGAAGAACAAGAAAGATCAAGGTGCCGGTGACCAAGGAATGATGTTCGGTTATGCAACGAACGAGACCGACAATTATATGCCGCTTCCTTTGGAGTTAGCACATTCGTTGTTGCGCGAGTTGTCTGCCATTCGCAGAGAAGGAAAGCAAATGAAATATTTGCGTCCAGATGCAAAGAGCCAAGTAACCGTAGAGTATTCAGACGATCACAAGCCAATGGG
>JBILTF010000130.1:0-2808 GCA_044371675.1 Flavobacteriales bacterium | reverse complement strand
GTTGCATGTCCACCAGGAAGAATGAAATGCTTCAATTCAGGAAGCAGGGCTGTCATTCGATCAATCTCCATTTCAAGAATTTCAGCTGCGTTTTCAGGAAGGGCTGGTAATTGAATTTTCTCTGCTTGATCAGGCTCTGTTGCAAAATGGCTTCCAACCACAAAAAGATTGTTTTGAATTTCACGAAGAATTTGTTGGTGTGAAGGAAGTAGATCCGCCACTAGACCAATGAACGAATTCAATTCGTCAATATCGCCGTAAGCTGCAATGCGTATATGGTGCTTCGGAAGTCGAGTTCCGCCCAATAACATTGTTTTTCCATCGTCTCCTTTCTTCGTGTAAATCTTCATACTCTTATTCTTTAATGGGTTCTGGTAAATTCCAATTTCCCCGAATAACAAACCGAACGGTGGTTCGATTTCTTTGCTCAAGCAATACTTCTTTGTATTGAAGAAGTTGTTGCATAACCATTGGCTTCGGGTGACGAATCGTTAAAATTGAAACCTTGTCGTTGTATCTAACATGAAAGTCGCTCAACTGTTCAACGAGCGCTGTTAATTTGTCTGAATCAGATGGAATACAAACTGAAAAGTTCAGCGCTGAGTTTTCCATCATGTGCACGTGAATGCCCAAGTTAGCGAAGGTGTTGAAGATGAAAGTGAGGTTGTCCTCCACCACAAAACTGAAATCTTTGGTTGAAATGGAAACTAGCGTTTGATTTTGTTTCAATATATACGAAGCTACTTCCAATTCTGAATTTGCCTTCTCTACAATTCGCGTTCCTTCTGCAGTTGGATTTAAGAACGATTTAATGAAAAGTGGAATGTTTTTGTTTTGAAGTGGCTTAATGGTTCTTGGATGAATGACACTTGCTCCGAAATAAGCCAATTCCACGGCTTCGCGGAAGGAAATCTCTTTCAGCAATTGGGTAGGCTGGAAACATTTCGGATCGGCATTCAATAAGCCGGGTACATCCTTCCAGATCGTTACCGACTCCGCATTCAATAAATAAGCGAATATTGCCGCTGAAAAATCCGAACCCTCTCGGCCTAATGAGGTCAACTTCCCTTCTTCGGAAGATCCGATAAACCCCTGGAGGACAAGCGTCGAATGATTCTCGAATTCTTGACGAAGCGCAGCAACTTTCTCTTCGCTCTTGTCCCAAAGCACACGCGCATCGCGAAATCGCGAGTCTGTTACTATATAATCAGCGCTGTTCAATCGCTTCGAAGAAAGATTGTTTTGGTTGAAGCAGGCATTCACGATGGCAGTCGACAAATACTCACCGTAACCAATAATGCGGTCATACTCTTCATCGAAACCTCCTTCTATTTCCTTCTTGCAAATTTGAGATAATGTATCGAAAACCAACAACCAATCGGTGTCTGTGTCGACTTCCAATTCTTTCGCAATATTGAAATGAAATTCGAAGATGTCTTGAAGTTCTTTTTCGAAATCTTTTCCTTCGAAGCGCTTCTTGTGAATGGTTTCCAGGGCGTTGGTGGTTTTGCCCATGGCAGAAACAATCACAATTTTATTTTCTGGAAATTGGTTTAGAATAGAACACACATTACGCACTGCTTCAGCATTTCGAACCGAAGCTCCTCCGAATTTATGCACTGTTATTTGTGCCATGATGCCTCTCTTATTTGTTCAGTAAATAAATATCCGTTTAACCATTCGGCTGAAAAAGTAGCATTATACTTTTTGTAAAAATTCAATGCGGGTTCATTCCAATCGAGCACTTGCCATGTCATTCCGTGGAAATTCCGTTCAGCGCAAATATTTGCAACCGCTTCAAACAAGCGTGCGCCAATGCCGTTGCCGCGAACTTCTTCCTTCACCACAATGTCTTCCAAATAAATCATAGGACCTTTCCAGGTACTGTAGCGAATGTAATAAAAAGCAATGCCTACGATTTGTTCATTTCGTTCTGCAACAAAAAATTCGAAATACGGATTTTCCTGAAATCCCCAGGTTTCCATTTGTTCCGCAGATACCACAACTGCTTCCGGCTCTTTTTCATATATCGCCAATTCTTGAATCAGATCAAGAGCTTCGCGTAAATCGGCTTTCGTTCCTTTTCGAACGTGGGTAATTTCCATGGCGCAAAGTAAAAGCAAAAAACAATCAAATACATCCTGTTGTACCTTTGCATTATGGCAGGAGTACGATTAGAAAAATTCGGATCATTAATTAAACGCGAGTTGGCAGTATTGTTTCAACAAAATGCACGCGAATGGTTAGGTGGAAGCATGGTAACCATCACGCAAACGCGTGTGGCGCCAGATTTAAGTTTAGCGCGCATTTACATCAGCGTTTTTCCTTCAGACAAAAAAGATGAGGCGTTGAAATTGTTGAAGCAGAACCATTCTTCTGTAAAAAGAGAATTGGGGTTGAAGGTTGGAAAGCAAATGCGCAAAGTTCCTGAGTTGCAGTATTACATAGACGACTCGTTGGATTACTACGAGACGATTGATAATTTATTGAAGAAGTAAGCATGCATTACGATCCTATTAAGCGCAGTTTAGGAAGTGTTTTCAATAGCACTCCGTTATTGCGTAAGTTATTTTATTTTTTATTAGATGTGTTGCTTCTTCGTTCATGGCACATACGCAGTGAGCTCAGAAAACTCAATAGTAGTGGTGTGAAGAATATTTTGGACGCTGGTTCTGGATTCGGACAGTATTCGTTCTGGATGAGCAAGAAGTTTTCGCAAGCCGAGATTTTAGCGGTAGATGTGAAGGAAGAGCAGGTTGCCGATTGCAATGCGTTTTTCAATCGAATTGGAAAGAGTCAAGTGAAGTT
>JBILTF010000013.1:0-33900 GCA_044371675.1 Flavobacteriales bacterium | reverse complement strand
AACTTATTCTTTATAAAAACAATTCTTCTTCTTCCTTTCGTAAAAACTGGCTTTTTCTTTTTCGACTTCAAATGACTGGTCCACTTAAACAAGTATGTTCCTCCATAATAAAAAAGTAAAACACCAACAGCAGCGCCAGTGCCTGTTGTTAAAACCACTTCGCCAAATTGAATGTTTTCCTCTCCAGTCGCATAAATAGTAAATGGCGTAATGACGAATTTCACCACAGCCAGCATGCCGTACAATATGAAGTGATAAAATTCCATTTAGTGCATTTTTAGTATTTGTGTCGCGTCCAATAGTCGGTTACTGTATCCCATTTCGTTGTCGTACCATCCGACAACTTTAATCATATATCCAATCACGGAAGTCAGTTCCGCATCAATAACGCAGCTGTGTTTGTTTCCAACAATATCTTTTGAAACCAAAGGTTCGTTAGACACTTCAAGAATACTCTGATGTGTGTTAGCCCATTTTTCAAAAAGCTCATTAACCTCAACCGCCGTGGTTTTGCTTCTTACCATAAAGGTTAAATCGGAAAGCGAGCCATTCGGAACAGGTACTCGAATACCGCAGCCACCTAAACGTTCGCTCAAATGAGGAAAGACCTTCGTTAACGCTCTAGCCGCTCCTGTAGTCGTAGGCACTATAGATGTCGCTGCTCCTCTCGCCCTGCGCAAATCTCTGTGCGGCGCATCGTGCAGCTTTTGATCACCAGTGTACGAATGAACAGTTGAAATATAGCAACTCTCAACACCGTAAGCATCATCTATCAATTGAATAACGGGTGCTGCATTATTCGTCGTGCAAGAAGCGCAAGAAATAATTTTTCTATCTAAATCAATCTGGTGGTCATTCACACCAACGATCCACATGGGCATTTGGTCTTCCGACGGGGCCGACAATAAAACACGAATAGCTCCATCAAAAATATGCTTTTCACATTGAGCTTCCGTTTTCATGGTTCCAGAACATTCAAAAACCAAATCAACGTTCATCTCGTTCCATGGAAACTCCGACACGTTCTGAAAAAAACGAATCGTTCTTCCTCCAATAAGAGCTGTATTTTCTCCAACTGATTCAATTGACATCTCAAAAATGCCTTGCGTTGAATCATACTTAAGCAAGTGCAACAAGGTATGCATATCTGCCATGTCATGCACAGCTACTATCTCCAACTCATTTCTACGTAAAGCCTCTTTGAGCAAAGTTCTGCCTATTCTTCCAAACCCGTTTATTGCTGCTCTGTATGTGCTCATTTCCTTAACTCAATTGCTCTAACGAAAGTAAGTCATTATACAGAAAACACCCACAAAAAAAGAGGCCCTACCGGGCCTCCTTCCTTCCATTTGGAATTTCTTATTGCTTTATAAATTTCGCCGTTCCGCTTGCGTTACCCGCAAATGTTTTCACAACATAAGTTCCTGTAGCAAGAGCTTCAACCCCCAAATCAATTCTGTGTGATCCTGGTGTCAATTGTCCAACATTTACATTCTTCACCAATTGTCCGTCTACATTGTATACTTGAACATAAGCTTGGTTCACTGTTGAAGTCACATTCAAGTTAACGAACGCTGTGCTTGTTGTTGGGTTTGGATAAACCGACAAACTAACGTCGTTTCCATCAACACCAGCGCCGTTGTTTTCAGCAACATTTACAGAGAAGAAATCATCGCTGCGGAAGATTCCACGTCCGTGAGTACCAGCGTAAATAACACCATAATTCTCTGGGTTCATGTATGGACGTTGTCCAACTTGTTGTTGACGAAGATCGAACACAGGCACGTAAGCCAATGAACCAATACTTGCACCAGCAGATGGCTCAGGTGGGATACCAGATGATACTCCTGAACTGTGTGTCCAAGTTGAACCACCGTCGTTAGTTGCCCAAACACCGTATTCTGTTCCAATTACAATGGTATTTCCTGATGCATCACTAACATCAATAACAGAAGAGTAAATCGGCATTTTGTTTAGAGGAGATGTGTTGTACCAAATGTTGGTAAATGTTGGTGTTGTTGCCGTTGCGTTGAACGACTCTCTCACTTTCCCACTTCCAACACTACCATAACCACCCACAGTAATAATTAGGTGATCAGCGTTATTCGGATCGCAAGCTATACTTGTGATTGTTCCACCCGCATTCGTAATTATTGTTGAAGTAGTAAGGTTTGAAATATCATCTACGCTCCACACTTGGTTAAATCCAGTTACACGATAAAGCGTTCCACTCCAGCTACTGTAGAAGAGGGTATTACCATCCTTAGAAAATTCGTAAGCTTTCACACCAGAACCTGGAGCGTTTCCGATTTTCCACCAATCAGGAGAAGTGTTGAAGTTCAAGGCTTGACGTGTCATCCATAGACCTTCTGTTCCAAAGAATCCTGTAACAAAGATGGATGTGAACTTGTCCTGAATCTGCCAACGCTCACGAACATTTTCCAACTGATCTGCAGCATAATAGTACCAAGTTGTAGTGGTACATTGAATGTCTAAAACAGGAACAGTCATGAATGTCGTGTCAACACCCACAACAACCAAAGAGCTGTCGTTCACAATAATTTCAGCTCCTGTAATTGGGTTAATGATTGTATCTGACCAATAGATCGTAACCGTTTGTTCAATGATTTGATCAATCACTTCATTGTAACCAACGATTGTCGTGTCACAAATAGTAGAATCGACAGTTGATGTCAAAGCTTGTGGCTCTAACCAAGAATAGTTCGGGTCTTCAGTAAGCGGAGTCGTTGAGTATACAGCTGGACGATCTAACACCTCCCAGAAATTAAGCGTATCACCAACAGGGAATCTGTATGGGAATGGCAAGGTCATATTCTGTGTGTATAATGTTGTGTCTAACCAAGTCGTATCTGTTCCATTCACAGAACTAAACAAATCGATATCACGGTTATTGACCAACCATACAAATTGTTGCGAGTTTTCATCGTCTGTGTTTTCGAACAAGCGCAAGGTGGTATAAAAAGAACCGGCCTCTCCATCTGTTCCAATTACTCCAAGAACCTCATCGTCGTAGAATTCTCCACCTGACCCTTGAGCATTGAAACGGCTAATAGCTCCGTAATAAACGGAAGAGAATGCAACGTTCACACCTGGGACTGTTACGTTTGAAATTTCGCAATCAAATCCGTCTCCGCCACCAACTGAAACACCTTGCTGCCAGGAGATTGTGTTGAAGTTGGAATTGTCCATTCCTGGGATTAAAATTGTGCCATTATCCTGAGAACCACCCATAGCTGCATATCCACCGCCATGAGCAATTCCATAAAACTGTGTTACATTGTAACCACGGTTGATGGCTGTAAATGTGTTCCCACCATCGATTGACTTGAATACTCCTCCGTCAGACCCGATATACCAGTCTCCATTTGGAGCAATTTCAAATGTCTGAATATCACTATGCACATAATATTGAGAACTACCGAAATCAAAGTTCGCAGCAATTTGCTCCGGTTGGGTAGCCGCACCAGCTTTCCACAATGTCACTCCTCCAACCCAACACACCCCTGGGTCACCCGGTTTAACAGCTAATGCTAAATCGTAATAAGCCTGACCGTTTTCACCAAAAACCTCATATACATTATCAATACCCGTTGGCCATTTCACTGACCATGAATTTCCTTTATCATTTGTGTAATAAACACCTCCCATGATTCCGCCTTGGGCATACAACACATAGGCAACATTTGAATCATCACGAGAAATAGAAATGCGCGTGCGTTGTTTGTTGCTCATTCCTGAAGAAGCTCCAACTTGCGAGAAACTTGCTCCGCCGTCTAACGAGCGATAAATACGTCCGTTTGAAACACCAACGTAACAAACAGTTCCATCGGTAGACCATTCAATATCATGTCCACCTGTATTTGGAATGCCTGAAACACTCATGTTTGGAGCAGTCATACCAGGCTCCCAATATCCAACACCATCTGCACCAGCTATCCAAATTCTTCCTGCAATGTTAGCATCCGCGCTTACATCATTGATGTACGCCCAGTTGTCACCTGCAGTAAATTCAGCCGGGTCTGTTCCAGGAACAAGCTCCCAAGAAGCACCTTGGTCAGTTGAACGGTACATTCCACAACCGATTGCTCCACTTGATCCGCTACCATCTCCACTAGATTCAAATTGACTACCTGTGGCAACGTAGATCGCACCATCTTCAGTAGCATCAATCGAACTGATTGACATCACTCTTCCGAATGTATCTAAAGATTCTACTCTAGTCCAGTTGTTTCCACCATTGGTTGATTTGTACAAACCACCGGTTACAGAACCTGCGAATATTACATTATCTGTTAAAGCTAAAATTGCGCGGGTACGTCCACCGATATTATCCGGACCCATTTCCCACCAGCTCATATTTAGTTCACGATTTCCTTGCAAACGATCAATGTCGTTCACCGCCGCTGTCATTTCAACAACATCAGCTACTTCAAAGTTTCCTGTCATTAGGTTGCCACGAAGTTTCTTCAGAATATCCACAGATTCGTTATAACCTTCAGCTTGAATGTTACGAGGCGCAAAGCTTGCACGTTGACTGTTGGTATTCACAACAACAACCGCCACAGCAGCTGAACAAACCAATCCTAAGGATAAAAATAAATTTTTTAATTTCATAAATGCTCGGTTAATCTAATAGTTGATTTTGGCGCAAGATAATTGAGAATTGTCTTATCAAAAAACGATTGAACGCTTTTTATTTGCTTTTTTTTCCTTCCCACCGAAAATTCTTTAGAACAGGTGTTTTTCAGCGTGATACGAAGAGCGAACCAGCGGACCACTTTCAACAAATCGATATCCCATCTTCAATCCAATTTCTTCGTACTCCTTGAACTGCTCTGGAGTCACGAATTCCTGAACTGACAGGTGTTTCCGGGTAGGCTGCAGGTATTGACCTAAAGTTAACACATCTACTTGAACCGACCTCAAATCCTCCATGGTCTCTAAAACTTCATCCCTAGTTTCGCCTAGCCCAAGCATGACTCCACTTTTCGTCCGCATGCCTCCTTTTTTCAATCTAAACAAGACTTCAAGCGATCGGTCATATTTGGCCTGTATGCGAACTTGTTTGGTCAGTCTGCGCACCGTTTCTAGGTTGTGAGAAACAATATCCGGGGCAACATCAATAATCCGCTGCAGATTCTCCCAATTTCCAGCAAAATCAGGAATCAATGTCTCCATGGTGGTGCCTGGAGATTTTGTGCGAACCAATTCAACCGTCTTCACCCAAATTTCAGATCCTCCATCGGTAAGATCATCCCGATCCACCGAAGTAATTACCGCGTGCTTCACGCCCATTAACTTCACCGAATTAGCAACGCGGGCCGGCTCAAACGGATCAGCCTCCAAAGGCTTACCTGTCGACACCGCGCAAAACCCGCAAGATCTCGTGCAGATATTTCCTAATATCATGAAAGTAGCTGTTCCCTCTCCCCAACATTCGCCCATATTCGGACAGTTGCCACTTTCACAAATGGTATGCAGCTTGTGCTCATCTACAAGAGATCTTACTTTTCTGTAATTCTCTCCTGTAGGAAGTTTAACCTTTAGCCACTTCGGCTTAGGAATTCTTTGCTCTTGTTGTTCCATCTTCTATCTTATCCTTTCGCTATGCTTTAATTATTTGTTGTATTTCCTTCCCATGAAAAAATGCACGTACCCCGAAACATACAACCAATGGTTTTTTTCGCCGTCGGGAAGGGTGGCCAAAATCTGATTCGACATAATTTCAATTCGTTTGGGATAAGCTTCTGCCGACATGCCTATTTCAAAACCTTTTATACCGTCGCGATAATTACTGTATTCAAAAGACATGGATGTTTTAGCAGAAAATCCTGGCACAAAAGCCAACTCACTCATGCCTAAAAAGTTACTTGCCCTTCCATAAATATTATCTACATAATGTTTGTCCGGATTGAATTTTTCGGTCGACAAACTGTACCCGTTTAAGTTCGGGTCTATGACTAAGACTTCTAAGTAAATGGGACGCAAAAGAGCTAAAGACGGTCCCAATCCCCATGAATAAGAAACCTGCACACCTGACTTTCGGAGTTTTTCAGAAATTACTTTTTTGTACCCATAATTCAATTTGAAATTGTACATGGCATTTTGCTTTCCGAATACATAGGGTCGTGCGCTAGGATCCTGGAAATAGGACTTGATCTCTTTCTCGTGCTTCACAAAATTGAAATCATAAGATACTTGTCTAATCTTGAAGGCCCCTTTGTTCAGGCCCTTCACGTATGAAGCTCCCCAACCATTGGTTCGAATAACCAAGCCACCGTATTTCTGATGTGTGTAAATTCCTATTACACCTTCTTTTATTTCTTCTTGCGCGCAAACACCGGAAGAGCCCAAGATGAGTAATAAAAGTAGTGGCCAATGCTTCATAGGACAAAGTTAGGGTAGGTAGGTTCAACATATCTCTCCAATAAAAACTAATTTCATTTGTTCTATGTTAGTTTTGGAAAAAAATCATATGACTAAAATGTCCGTTCTATACGCTGGAAACCTTCGCTGCGACGTTGTTCATTCACAAAGCAATACCCAAATTGAAACAGATGCTCCGCTCGACAACAAAGGGAAGGGAGAACGGTTTTCTCCAACCGATCTTCTTTGCACATCGCTCGCCACCTGCATACTAACCACCATGGCCATAGCCGCTGAAGAACGAAGTTGGAAGTTCGAAGGAGTAAAAGCTGAAGTTGAAAAGATCATGAATTCTACCCCAAGACGAATTGGAGAAATAAAAATTCACTTTACGTTTCCTGATTTAGGATACAATGAACTAATGAAAGAGAAAATTCAACGATACGCGCACGCTTGTCCGGTTAGCCGCAGCTTAAACCCAGATGTGTTACAGGCTGTAACTTTCTCGTTTAACTGATTACTTCTGCGGCGAAACTTGATCGTATGCAGAACACTTTTCGTGTTTTCTCTTGCAAGACTGCAAACTGAAAATTCCTAATCCAAGTAAAACGAAAAATAAAACACGTGCGGCTTTTTTCATGATATTCAATTGAAATACAAAAATATTCAAACTATAGTTACTCTACTTCAATATTGAAAGGCAGTTATCAACATATCTCTGTAGGATTAGCTCTTATGCTCTTTTTCGGAATTTCCATTGTAAGCGCGCAACCCTCGCAGCCGACACACAAATATTTCGGACTAACCTCTCCTGTGCAGAAGAACCTAAATCCGAACGAGTTATTGCGTTTATTGAACAACAGCGGTTATCCCTATGCACAAATAGAACTCGACACCCTATTTATAGAATCACAACCCTCCAAATTTCATTGGAATGTGTCGTTAGGGAATCAACTTTTATTAGACACTCTAATCACTTCTAACAGCCTATTTAACAAAAAAACACTTCAGCGGTCGATCAATTATAAACTAGGACAACCTTACAGCTCAGATAAAATCAAAAGCATTGGAACAGCGCTCAATCAGATTTCATTTTTGAAACCCAACTCACCTGTGTTGGTTCGAATGCACGGCTCAACGTTCAGTCTTGTTTTGAAGCCTGAACGGAAAAAGAACAACCAAATTTCAGCGCTTATAGCTTTGCAACCGAGGCCCGGTTCTAGCCAATCCATGTTAACAGGAAACATCGATCTAGAATTGTCTAATGCGCTTAAACAAGGTGAAATCATTGAGTTCCATTGGAAACGCCCCCAGCCTAAAGGTCAGAGTTTAGCATTCAAGCTAGGCAGTCCGTTTACAGCTGGATTGCCCGTTGGATTTCAATTTGAGTTTGCTTCTTTTCTTCGAGATTCTACTTTTTCTTCCACCGATCTATCGCTGCGCTTGCTGACAAAGATGAACGACTTGAACGGATTCTCTGCAGCGTTTAACACGTCAACAAACACGCATTTCAGCACGTCTTCAACCTTTGGAAACACTTCGGTAAAGACCTATTCACTGCGTTACTCGAAATTCAACTACACTGAAAACGCCATTAATTTCACAGTTGAAGGGTTAGCTGGAAATCGCTCAATTCAATATGAATCGAGTGTTTCGCAGAAAAAATTATATTCGCTTCGCGGCAAAATCTGGACAAAGTATGCCCTTGGCAGACTCCTATTTACGAATCTTAACCTAGAAGCAAATGCCCTTTTTAGCGATTCTCTCTTCAACAATGAAATAGCGAGATTGGGCGGCACGAAAAATCTTCGAGCGTTTATAGAAGAGAGCATCTACGCTTCGCAATACGCTATGCTGAATTGCGACTTCGGTGTTACACTCGGACCCGAAATTCAATCATTCCTTTTTGTAGATGTCGTTTATGTAAAATCTCCAATCACAAAAACCTATTACGATACTGGTTTGGGATTTCGATTTCAACAGGAAAATGGCGCTGTATCCATAACCTATGGGGTCGGAAATGTGGAAACCAAAGGGCTTCAACTTAAAAACGGTCGGGTTGGCATCACTTTTTCTTCACGATTCTAAAAATACTTTTCCACAATTCAGAAAAGCCTTCAAGGTGAGGGTAATTTTGATAAATGGATATACTTTCACTTACCATTGGCGCTATTTCCGGCGGAACACTTACTGCCATTATTTTTTTATTGAATCGAAAAGCACGCGGCAATCAGAATGACGTCACTTTTTTCAAAGGCGAACTTGAAAATAGCAAAGCCGAATGCAACGCCATGCGTGTTCGAGTAGAATCGTTGATTCAAGAAAAAGCGACAACCCTTGCCTCTTTGGAATCGGCTCATAAAGCCCTCGAATCTGAAAAACTATTTATGGAAGATTTGAAAGCGAATCTCAAAGTTGAATTCAAGAATTTGAGCAATGACATTCTAGATGAGCGAGTAAAAAAATTAAATGAGGCAAACGAATCTCATTTGTCAGTCACACTAACCCCACTTCGAACAACCATCAACGAATTCAAGTCAAAACTTGAAAAAACAGAACTGGACAATGTTGATCGTTCTGCTCGATTGGAAAATGAAATAAAGAACTTACGCGAAGCTAGTTCTAACATTGGAACCAACGCTGAAAATCTCACCCGAGCCCTTAAAGGCGACAACAAAGCGCAAGGAAATTGGGGAGAAATGATTTTAGAGTCAGTGCTCGAAAAAAGCGGACTTGTAAAAGGAAAAGAATTCGTTGTACAACATTCAGATGTCAACGACACCGAGAAAGCCATTCGTCCCGATGTCATTGTTAACCTCCCGGAAAACAAGCATATCATCGTAGATTCGAAAGTCTCATTAACCGCATACAACAGCTACGTTAACACCCAAGACGATAAAGAAAAAGCTATTGCAATGCGTGCGCATTTAGACAGTGTTCGGTCGCATATTAAACTGCTAAGCGACAAGAAATATGAGTCTGCCGACAAGCTAAGTACACCAGAATTCGTTTTGTTGTTTATGCCTATAGAACCTGCTCTCATTGCAGCGTTCAACGAAGACAATAACTTGTTTTCTTTCGCCTGGGAGCGCAACATTATCTTGGTTTCTCCAACTACATTGTTGGCCACGCTAAGAACTGTAGCCAGCATTTGGGCGCAAGAGAAACGTTCGAAGAATTCTGAAAATATTGCCAAAGAAGCAGGGACGTTTATAGACAAGCTCGATGGTTTTGTAAGTTCTCTTGAGACCCTAGAACGCAACCTATCGACTGCACAAAATACTTTGAACGCTGCAATGGGCCAACTCAAAACAGGAAAAGGAAATCTGCTTGGCAAGGCTAAAAACATGAAAATTATGGGCGCGAAATCTGGGAGTAATTTCGAAAAACGCTTACCTTCGATAGATAATGACGAAGATGAATCAACAGAGGAGCCAACCTAATTTCTACCGACTAGTTTTAGTTTTCATTGTAATCTTTTTTGTCTCTTGCTCAGCGCCTAAAAAACTTCAAGAGAATCAATTCGGAAAGAACGAATTTTATTTTCAACCGTTAGTTAACCTCGTGCATTGCAGCAATGACTCTTCCAATTTATTGCTGGAATTCGACGCCGATCAGCTCCTTTATTCAAGAAAATCTACGCGCGAAAATTTCACTGCGCAATTGGAAGTTGAAGTCATTATAACCAAACAAAAAGCAAATTTCGACACACTTCGATACACCTACACACCCTCGCAAATGCAGGAATCAGGCGTTTGGAGGAAGGAAATACCCCTGCCTATTTCCTTTGGCAATTCCGAGGTTGTTGTTACGCTTAAAGATTTAAATCGACGCGCACAACACGAAAAGAAATTCAGTTTTTTGAAAAATGATCAGCCGAGTACATATGACATTCGAGTGACTGCGAACGGTTTAAACACGCCCGTTTATGATCAGTATTTAGTCACAGGCGACACAATCCATCTCGACTTTCCGCGATTTAAAAATTCAGAGTATCCACCTGTGGAAATTTTTTCGCTTACCGAAATTCCCAATCTTCCTCCACCTGCCTTCTCGAACAACTCGCCTGTAATTCCTGATTCAACATCATTCAGTTTAACCAATTTGAGTTTCGATGGGAGCCGCTACAACTTTATTGCAGAAAACAAATCGTATCTTTTTCGAACTAAAAATTCTTCGCAGCTCTATCTGTATTCGAATGGCGAATTCCCCACAACAACTTCATTAAAGGATTTGATTGCCCCTCTGAGGTACATCACTTCCAAATCCGAATTCGAATACATTTACAATGTTCGTGACCCTTACACAAGCTTTTGTAACTTCTGGAAAGACTGCGGGGGTTCGGAAGAAAAAGCCAAAGAACTCATCTATATTTTCTTTCGAAGAGTAAACACCTCCAACACATATTTTTCTACTGCTGTGCCAGGCTGGAGAACAGATCGCGGAATGATTTACATTATATACGGAAAACCTACACGGGTTGAAAATGTCGGTTACAGCGAACGTTGGGTGTATGGCGACGAGACCATTCCTGGATCTTTTTCATTCCTCTTTCGATATAAAAAAGATAACCTTTCGAGCAACGTTTATATACTTCAGCGCGACGGCCTGTACCGTAGCAGTTGGGAGATTGCCGTTAACACTTGGAGACAAGGGAGAGTATTCCGCGAATAAGACTTACTTTTGCACCGTGAGACCTACTACATCATCATCATCGAAATCGAATTTAATCATTGGCATTCATCCGCTGGAAGAGGCTCTTGATGCAGGAAAAAACATCGATAAAGTTCTTTTCAACAAAGAATTGCGCAGCGACAAATTGCGTCAGTTGAAAGACCGCTTGAAAAAAGAAAAAATTCCCTTCGTTCTTGTTCCTGAAATAAAACTCAACAAAATAACCCGCTCTAATCACCAAGGCGTTCTTGCCTTCATGGCTCCTATTGCCTTTGCAGATTATGAGAATGTGGTTATAAATGCAATTGAAAGTGGCGAGCCTCCCTTGTTTCTGATTCTCGACCGCGTAACAGATGTTCGGAATTTCGGAGCTATTTGTCGCTCGGCTGAATGCTTCGGTGTAAAAGGTATAATTGTTCCGGAAGTCGGAGCCGCTCAAATAAATGAAGACGCTCTAAAAGCTTCGGCTGGTGCACTCATGCACTTGAACATTTGCAAGGTGAAAAACCTTCTCGACGCATTAGACTATTTACACGCCTCTGGAATCGGTTCGGTTGTTCTTTCTGAAAAGGCTACTGTAAGTCTTCAAGAATTTCAAAAAACGCGTGATCAAAATTTGGGATTGTGCATCATTATGGGTTCTGAAGAAGATGGGATAAATCCACAACTCATGAAACGCGCGCATCAATTGGTTACCATTCCAATGAAAGGACAAACCAGTTCGTTAAACGTTTCGGTAGCAGCAGGAATTGCTCTTGCTTCATTAACAGCTTAGAATCTCACTCCAAACGAAAAACTAACTTGCACCAGTAAGTTATCGATGCTAGCCATTGAAATCAATGAAGGGTCATAGAGGAAATATCCATCCTTATTTTTCGTAATCATCAACGCCCCATCGCAATAGAAATCGTCTTTTTTATACCCACCACCGACATTCCAATTGAACAGAGGCTCTGCAGGTTTTTGAGCTAGATCTGTGTAAACCGATGTTCTATATCCTACGCCAGCTCGCAGACGATAAACATCTCCCAAACGAAACTCGGCTCCCAATCTACCTTTATGCACTCGCTTGAAGTTCTCCTGAATTGCTTCATTTTCTAAGGCGAATTCTGAAGTGCCACCTGTAATGCCGCACATAATCATTTTCGAAAAATCAGAAGACTCATAGTCTGCTGATAAAATTCCAAAATTCCCAAGGATTAAGGCTGCTCCTGCACCAACTACTGAAGGTGTTTGAAAACCATAATCAAAAACATTTTTGTCAGATGAATAACTGTAAGGTGTCGCTCCAATGGTACTCTCCATCTTCGCTGTATAATTATCGCTAATCGATTGCTTGCACGAGGAATGCCAAAAAGCTCCCAATCGAACATATGGACTGGGAACATATTGAACCCCTAATTTGGCTTGAACTGAGGGACCTTTTGTCACAACATCGGAAGTGCTATTGTCTTCGATCAAAGAATAATTAATAGCGGTACCATTGGAAGAAAATGATTCTGAATACGTCGATTGTTTGTCATAAACCACTTTACGAAATGCGAATGATGCTCCTAAGAATAACTTTTCTTCGAATGCACGCGCAACACTTAAGCAGGTCTCACGAACATATCCTTTCTCTTCCACATGCTGACGGCGAGTGAAGGTGTTGTTATCTATGTTCACGTGCTGATAAGGTTCAGAAATTCCGGGGTTAATTAAATAATTCTCCCAAGCCAATCCTGCACCGAAAGGGAAAGAAGCAGTCACATCTGAATTTGCAGGATTGTAATCATTCAACTGGTTGGTATATACATCGAGCAAGGAAGACTGATTGTCGCTTGACTCTAAATCGTATTTTCTTTTAAAAGATTGTGTTCTGCCGTAGGCTAATCCGTATATCCAAGGACCCCATCCAGATCCTGCTGTTCCGAATGTTGATGTAAATCCGAAGGTATTTATTCCCAAGCCCGTTGAGCCGGTTGAAGAAACTCGGTTGTTAAAATCGACTTGTGTTGATCGAGAAAGCAAACTCAATCCAAACTCCATGTTCTGCTTTTTGTAGGCAGCAATACCTGCTGGATTTTGAAAGAAGTTCGTGATGTCGGCACCTAAGGCAGTGTAGGCACCTCCCATTCCAATAGCCCTATTCGAATATGCACCGAACGTATTCGAGAATCGAAGTGCGTCGTCTTCATTCTGTGCAAAAACGCCATTTACACTTAGAATAAACACAAATAAAGTCGCAATCGAAATTTCCTTGTGAAATATCTTGTAAAACATCTTGCTTCGCATCAAGGTCTCTTACCTGGTGAAGTGGAACGAGACGGTGAACTGTGAGATGGCGTGCTTGTTCTAGAAGGGCTAGTTGTTTTCGAAGGGGTACTACGTGTTGGAGCGCTGTGAGAAGGTGTTGATCGAGAGGGAGCAGGAGAAGTAGTGCGGCTCGGTGAACTATAGCTTGGAGTTGAACGCGAAGGTGTTGCGTAAGTTGGCGAATTGTAGTTCGGCGCTGTGCGCGCTGGAGCAGGCGTCGACGGGGAAGGAGTTCTTCCTGGTGAATTATATTCAGGAGTACCTGCTGAACGAGAATTTGCAGGGACCGAATAATTTACGTTTGATCTAACTGTTGTCACAGGCTTCGGCGTGCGCGAAATTTCCGCAATCGGTTGAACCAAGTTTTTTTGAAGTACCCCGCGATAATAGGTTGAAGAATTTCCGGTTCCTACGCTTGTAGGTCTACGATGGTGATGAGTGACATTGGCCGTTTCTCCGTTTCCGTTTGAACCACCACCCCATCCATTTCCATTGTTGTTATTGTTATTTCCATACCATCCATTTCCATAACCACCCCATCCCAAACCTCCGATTCCATACCCATAAGGGTTGAAACCATATCCACCACCATAGGGGTTATATGAACTGTAAGGATTGTAACCGTATGAATTATACCCATAGGGATTGTAACCAAATCCGTTGTTCCCATAATTCCCATAACCTCCGTAGTTGTTAAAAGGACTGCTTGAACCGAAGCCCATTCCAAAACCACCGCCATTGCAGTAATTCGAAAAAGCATTCAATCCGTAACTCAACTGCCACCCGCTAACTGGATTAAATGTCGCTCTTGGATTTGTTCCTCCGTTTACGGAATTTGCACGAGAAGCGGAATTCGGATCGTAGTAATCATCTACGCCCGCAGCAGCATTCGCCACCAAGGTATTGTCGTAAAACAACTCCTTTCCATTCCAGTACATTTCATCATCCTCCGCGCGGTTACGATCATCCGTCAAATTTTCAAAACTTGCACAAGAACTTAATGCAAGAACTGTGGTGAAGAAGAAAAAATTTCGTTGTAACGCTTTCATAATCGTATGGATTTGATAGTTTAAAGGTAATAAGGTTTTACATTTGCTTCTTCGAAAAAAGAAAAAAAATGGCCGAGAAAATTCCTACTAGAAAAGAAGACTACTCCAAATGGTATAACGAACTTGTGATGCAAGCCGATTTGGCGCAACACAGTGAAGTAAAAGGATGCATGATTATTAAACCTTACGGCTATGCCATTTGGGAAAAGATGCGCGATCAATTGGACATTCGCTTCAAAGAAACAGGACATCAGAATGCCTATTTCCCTTTGTTGATACCGAAAAGCTATTTGAGTAAAGAAGCTGCGCATGTCGAAGGGTTCGCCAAAGAGTGTGCCGTTGTCACCCACTACAGACTTAAGTCAGAAAATGGAGGTGTTGTCGTAGACCCAGATGCAAAATTGGAAGAAGAATTAATCATCCGTCCAACCAGTGAAACCATCATTTGGAACACTTACAAAGGCTGGATTCAGAGTTACCGCGACCTTCCATTGCTCATTAATCAATGGGCGAATGTGGTTCGTTGGGAAATGCGAACGCGTCTCTTTTTAAGAACCGCTGAATTCTTGTGGCAGGAAGGACACACCGCGCATTCAACTGCGCAAGAAGCGATTGAAGAAACAGAGCGTATGCTCGATGTATATGCAGAATTCGCAGAAAACTTTATGGCCATGCCAGTTGTGAAAGGAAGAAAATCTGAGAGTGAACGTTTTGCAGGAGCCGTGGACACCCTGTGTATTGAAGCTTTGATGCAAGATGGAAAAGCGCTTCAGGCGGGTACTTCACACTTCTTAGGACAGAATTTCGCGAAAGCATTCGATGTGAAATTCGCAACGAAAGAAGGAAACACAGAATATGTTTGGGCTACGTCATGGGGTGTAAGCACGCGTCTTATGGGTGCGCTAATCATGACGCACAGCGACGATAAAGGACTTCGTGTTCCGCCTAAATTGGCACCTATTCATGCTGTTATTGTGCCGATTTACAAAGGTCTTGAGCAACTTGAAGTGATTCGCGAAAAAGTTCTTCCATTGTTGAAGGCACTGAAAGCGAAAGGCATTGTCGCGAAGTTCGACGACGACGACAGCAAGCGTAGCGGATGGAAATTCGCCGAATATGAATTGAAAGGTGTTCCTGTTCGTTTGGCCATTGGCCCAAAAGATTTGGAAAACGGAACGGTTGAAATTGTACGTCGCGATACTTCAGAGAAATCTACAGTTAACTTCGAAGGTGTTGAAAGTACCATTGCGCAATTGTTAGAAGACATTCAAGCGAATATGTTCAACCAAGCATTGGAGTTCAGAAATGGACATATGACAGAGGTTGACGATTACGAAACGTTTAAAAAACTTCTCGACGAAAAAACAGGATTCTTCTCAGCGCATTGGGATGGAACTGCAGAAACAGAAGAGCGTATTAAAACCGAAACCAAAGCTACCATTCGCTGTATACCGCTAGACGGGCGTATTGAACCTGGAGTTTGTATGGTAACCGGAAAACCAAGTGAGCGACGTGTATTATTCGCAAGAGCTTATTAACATGGAAACGAAAGAACAAATACTTTCATTACTCAAAAACAAAAGCGTTTTAAAGCAAGACGTTTTTCACAACACCATTGCGCAGTTCAATTCGTTGAAGAATGTTTTAAAAAACACCATTCAAGAATTAACCGATCAATTTGGAAATACCGATTCACGCGTTTCGTTTGAATACCGCGACAGAGGAGCGTTTCAATGCGAAGTGCGCGTTGCAGGTGATTTGCTAATCTTTCAAATGCACACCAATGTGTTTCAATTTGAAAAAGAAAGTAGTTTTTGGCAAACAGGTTATTTAAAGGAGCATCCTGAAAACAGCTTTGTCGGCACTATAAACGTGTACAACTTCCTTTCAGATTCTTTCCGTTACGACAGAACTTCTGATGTTGGATATTTGCTTGCACGCGTTTTCATTAACAAAGAAAATCATTTCGTAGTTCAGGGAAAAAAACAATTGGGAATCATGTTCAATGACATTGTTGCTTCAAACTTCGATGCGAACAATCAATCTAAGTTCGTTGATCAGGTGGTTCTATACGCTTTGAACTTCGACCTACTAATTCCTCCTTATGAAAATCTACACCAAATAACGGTAGAGGAAATGCAGGACATTAATCACAGCGGCAGCTTGGCCACTGGAAAGAGAATGGGGTTTCAGTTTAGCACTTTTAAATGAGTAATAAGCAAAAACTAGCTCGCTAATAAAATCAGAACGCAACAGCTGGCATATTGCTATTTTTGATAAATCTATACACCTCTCAAGCACATGAAAAAAATACTGTTCGGAATTATTAGTGTTGTAATTCTTGCTTCTTCTTTTAGTTCTTGTACGGTTGAAAAGCGCGTTCATCAGGACGGTTATCACATTTCATGGAAGCACCGTCATACTGCGTCTGCGCATAATGCTTCTGAAATTACATTACAAGAAGAAGTTGTAATTTCTGAAACACCAGCGTTCACTCTCGAAAAACCGAACGTTCATTCGGAGGAAAGTATATCGGCGAGCAATTCTGAGAACCTCGTCATCCAACCACAGAGGCGCATCATTCTTCTAGCGAAGAAAGACACTGTTATACCCGATCAGCCAAATACGCAAGAAGAATACTTCAGCAATACGTATACTCCTCCTGCGCGTCCAGACGAATTGCAAGACATTAAATTAGCGAATTGGGCTTTGGGCTTGGGTATTGGCGCCGTTTCTGCTCCTGTTTGGGGACTGGTGCTCTTTTTTATTTTAGCTGCTTTGCTTAGCGCTAGTTCGTCTAGCTATTCAATATGGGCTGCCTTTGGTTTTGCATTCCTTCTTGGCGGGGCGTTATTCATAACAATGGAGATCCTAGCCATCATCTTTGCTATTCGCTTTTTAAAGCTGCACGCCAAAGATCCTAACTACACCAAATACCGCAAGCGAGCTATCACCGCGTTAATTCTTGCAGGTATTTATCCGGCGCTCTTGTTGCTGAATATTATATTAGCCCTTGCGGTAATTTAATTTTCGAACCAACAAAAAACCCTCAACTTTCGTTGAGGGTTTTTCTTGTAGCCCGTAGGGGAATCGAACCCCTGTTTACAGAATGAAAATCTGCTGTCCTAACCCCTAGACGAACGGGCCGTTTAGGTTTTGTGGCTGCGAATATACCACCTTTTTGCATTTCCACAAGCATTCAAACAAAAAAAACTTAAAGACCAATTACTACTCCCGCCTTAATAAAATAAGGTCCGCCCCAAGCCAACTCGCAATTCACCCCCACCTTCTTGCGATAAGGGAATCCTGTAAATCCCAACGCCACCAATTGATACTCAGTTAGTCGAGTGCCAAAAGACTTTTTATCGAAATTCACATTCGCTGTATTCTCGCGTATGCCATACCAATTGAGATTCGTGCTTATTCCCGTGTACAACAAACAACTTGTCTTCTTGAATCCGAATATCTTACGCTTCTTCATGTGCTGAATGTTATACGAAAACAACAACCGAGCGCCTGCCGTGCTTTTGTTTATAGACCAACTTACATAAGGATCAACTGCTAAATCTCCCATCTGATCGACATACCTGTAATCTGTTGCATTCACGCTTAAGGACTGACTGGTAATACTAAATCCGAAAATCACTCGCCACTTCTTGCGCGATCCTTTCGTTAATGAAAAATCACCCGCAAAGCTCAATGAGGGATAAAACGACCTGCTCACTGTTGCGCTTGAATCGGACAACTCACTAATATCTGCTCTAAAATTGAACAAATTATAACTCACTCCCGCAGACAACAATCCATCCATTCGCTTTATCTGCGCAGATGACGTTAAGGGCAATAAAAGGACAAGAATAAACAGTCCTACGAAAGGCAGTCTTTTCATTTAAGCTTTGATTTAAGCGAAGATAAAGGGTTTTTCGTAAATTGCTATTTATGAAGACACTACTTAAATATGCCATAGGACTACTTTTTGTCCTGCTTTGTATGAACCTAAGGGCTCAAACAGAGACTGGAACGGCTTCTTTCTACCATAATAAATTTGAAGGAAATGGAACTTCAAACGGTGAAATTTTTAGACAGAGTAAATTCACTTGCGCGCACAAAACGCTTCCTTTCGGTACATGGCTGAAAGTTACATGCCTCAAAAACAACAACGTCATTTACGTGCGAGTGAACGACCGTTTACCCAAATCTTCCAAACGCTGTATAGACCTTTCCCTTTTAGGAGCTGAAAAACTTAACTTCGTAAGGAGCGGATTAACGCAGGTCGCGCTTGAAACGGTTTCCGACCATGATATACCCGATGAATTCAGGTCACCCATTGAATTAAAGTCAAAAACCAATAAAAAATAAAAAGCGCCGAAGCTTTCCTTGTTTCTATTTTAGCGAAAGGAAATGAAGAACCCATTATCGAAAAATATCATTCTGTCTCTCTTGCTTGTGCTTTTTCTAGCTCAAGGTGGAATTGGCTATTGGGTGCTTCAAAATAAATTGTGGTTGGTTAAAAAAGAAATGAAAGCCCTTGTTCTAGGCGGTCTTGAAGAAGATAAGCTAACCCCCATTCATTTATCCGAAGCTGAATTCAAACAATTGGAATGGCCCGAACCTTGGGAGTTTTTGTACAATGAAAACATGTATGACATCTCACGAAAAGAATTTCACAAAGACGGCTCGGTTACTCTTTATGCCATCATGGACACCAAAGAAAATGAATTAAAATCCTTGGTACGCTCTCTTGTAAAAAACTCTTCCGATAAAAAACAAACCCAAGAGCAACTCAATTTTTTTTACAAATTCCAATCGCAATGGACCTGCGATTTCGATTTTATAGAAATTCCATTCTTCGAATCTCGTTCCATTCATTTCGCAACAAATCGTTTTTTCATTTCATCTCCGCAAGTTCGTCTCAACGAACTTCCTCCCAATTGTTAACGTTTTTTTTCTTGCGAAGCATCTTGCTCGCATCTATCAAAGAAGTTAACGATTAACAAATAAAATTATCATGAAACGCATCTTTCTATGCGCAGTGCTTGCTATAGCTAGCCTATTCATTGCGCATGCACAAACCATAACGGTTAAAGATTTAACCACTCTTGAAGTCATCTCGGGTGCTTCTGTTTATTTATCAGCAAACAACATTGAACTTCCTGACTTCATTGGAAATACAAACAACGAGGGTATCATTGGCCTTCCAAAGCATTTCGGAAGTTTCATGATTACCGCTAATGGTTACGAAGTGAAGTACCTGCCCGCGCAAGAGGTCTATGAAGGCATGGACGTTTTTCTAGTGGGTTCAAACATTACCCTTTCACAAATGGTTATCTCTGCCACACGCTCAGCGAACAATTCTGAATTAATAGCTCAACCGATAATCTCAATTCAACGCAAGGACATACAATTCATTAATCCGGGCAATGCTGCTGATTTACTTTCTCAAACAGGTACTGCACTCATTCAAAAAAGTCAACTCGGTGGCGGCTCTCCCATACTCCGCGGATTCGAGGGCAATAAAGTGCTTTTTGTGGTAGACGGCGTGCGCATGAACAACGCCATCTATCGCGGAGGTCACTTGCAAGATATTCTTAGTCTAGATCCAATGGCCATGGAAAATGTTGAGGTGGCTTATGGTCCAAGTGCTGTGGCTTATGGTTCAGATGCGTTGGGAGGCGCTATGAGTTTCAACACACGGTCACCCCGATTTACATCTGGCGACAAACTTACACGCGCAGGTGCCATGCTTCGTTACAGCAGCGCTAACCAAAGTGCTACGCATATTAATCTAGAGACAAGCACTGAACATTTCGCAACATTCACAGCATTTACATTCAATAATTTCGGAGATCTTCGACAAGGAAATATTCGAAATCCGAACTACCCCACGTTCGGAGCACGTCCTTGGTATGTTGAGCGCATCAATGGACGAGATAGCGTAATGACAAATTCGAATTCTAATATTCAAGTAGGTTCCGCATACAAGCAGCATGACCTCATTGAGAAAATTTCATTCAAGCAAAGCGATAAACTCACACACACGCTGAATATTCAATATTCAACCACAAACAATGTCCCTCGCTATGATCGCTTAACGCAAGTGGACATTGAGAACCCACGTTTCGGAGAATGGTATTACGGCCCGCAAACACGTGCCATGGTTGCCTATCACGCAAATCTCAACAACGGAAAACGGTTGTACTCGACGGGTAGAATTACGTTGGCTTGGCAGAACATTGATCAATCACGTCACGACAGATTATTCAACAGCCCTAACCTGAACAACCGATTGGAAAACGTAAAAGTGTATTCTGTGAATGCCGATTTCTCGAAATCAATCGGACAAACATTAACTGCAAACTATGGCTTAGAATATTATTTCAACGATGTAACAAGCACCGCGCATTCAGAAAATATTTTTACCGGAGCTCAAAGCGCCTTGGACACGCGCTATGCCAACGGTGGCTCAACCATGAGTGGCACAGCTGCATATGGGACCGCTATTCTTAAAGCCACCCGGAAAATTACATTGAACGCTGGACTTCGCTATTCGCTTGTCAATCTCACCGCCTTGTTCACCGACAATTCATTCTTCAACTTCCCTTTTTCAGATGTCAATCAATCGAACAGAAACCTAAACGGAAGTGTCGGAATCATTGCAGCACCGAATACGAAATGGCGCATAACAGTCCTCGCGAGCACTGGCTTCCGCGCGCCGAATGTCGATGACCTTTCAAAGGTTTTTGAGAGCAACGCGGGAAATTTAATTGTTCCGAACAATGAATTGAAGCCTGAGAAAGTCACCAATGTCGAAGCTACCATTGAACGCAAATCCAACGGAAAAACAACTCTTGCTCTGAACGGATATTATATGAACTACACCAACGCTTTAACCACAGGCAAAGCGCAATTCAACGGTCAAGATTCTGTTTTTTACGATGGAACGCTAAGTCCAGCTTACACAACCGTGAATGCAGCCGAAGCCTTCATCTATGGCGGAAACATATCGTTCAATTCACAAGTCAACAATCAATTCAGCATGCAATCCTCTGTTGTGTATACATACGGTAGAATTCAATCTAACACAGGCGAAACGCCTTTAGATCACATTCCTCCTGTGTACGGAAAGACAGGCTTCACCTTTCAACAAAAAAAATTCCGTGGAGAATTTTCAGTGTTGTACAACGGTTGGAAACGAATTGCAGATTACCGCCTAGAAGCCGAAGACAACGAGGCTTACGCGACACCTGATGGCATGCCTGCTTGGTACACATTAAACGCAAGGGGAAGTTATCAGTTAAACGAAAAGTTTCAGTTGATGGTTGGATTGGAAAATATTTTAGATGCGAATTACCGTGTCTTCGCTTCGAATATTTCAGGAGCTGGAAGAAACGTCACCTTCACACTTCGCGGTCGTTTCTAACCACTATGTTTATTTTATGTTGAAGTGAAATAGACATAGGAGAAAATCCAACAAACTCTCCATCCATATCAATAGGCATCGGAACTTCGGTTTCGATGCTTATTTTTTTTGCTGAATAATATTGAATCTTGTGATAGGAAAGCTTCTTGCACCTGCGCACTTGCGGAACGAAATACAAGTACTCGAAAATATTCAAATCGCCAATAACAATAACCTCGAGTATTCCATCGGTGACATTACTCTCCGGAGATATCCCTAAGCCAGAACCAAAATACTTCGCATTGGCAACGACAAAATTCATGGCACGAGCTTCGAACATATTTCCATCTAAATCAAAATGAATGGTTCGCTTTTTAAACCGAATTAAGTTCTTCATGATTAGCAACTGGTAGGTCAAGAATGAACCCAATCTTCTTTTGCTTCGCATCATGTCATAGGCTACACACCCTCCCAAACCTAAATCTGTCACGTTCAAAAAAGCGCGCTTCTTTCCATCCCATTCCATGCAAGGTAAATCAATGGCTTTGAAATTTCCTTCCTCTATGCTGGCTCTTAATTTTTCAAAAGAGTTTGGAACATTCACCGTCTCTACGAAATCGTTGCCTGTCCCCGAAGGCCAAATGGCCAAAGGTGTTTGTGGATTTTCCGAATGAAAAATTCCGTTAGCGGCCAGATTCAAACTACCGTCGCCACCGCAAACTAAAACCACATCGCAAAAATCATTGCATAGTTCTCGCGCAATTTTTTCAGCGTGTCTGTCGTATTCCGTTACATGAATATGCAGGTCCCAATCGAAAAATACTTTTTCGATTTGCTGGCGTTGGGCGTGTCTATTGCTTTTCGCGCCGTGCAGAATTACGCCTAACTTCATTCAACAACAAGAATTGTCCCTTCAACTGTCTCTTCAACGGCAGTTCCACAATCTGTTTTGTAATGAAATAAATAGAAATAAGTACCCGGAGCAACATCAGTTGCTTTCCAATATTTTTCGGAGGCAGTACTTTCGAAAACCACACCACCCCAGCGATTAAATACAGTTAAGTCATATTCGAGAAAAAGCACAGTCAGATCTAAAAGCGGATCAGCAGCCAAAATTGCACGCCAATCGTCGTTCAATTCGTCTTGCTTCAACGTGATAATATTCGGAAGAATCATGGTGCTTAAATCCAAAGCATAAACATCTCCAGCATAAATTTCAATCGTTCCAGAATCAGAACATCCGTTGTCTAAATTCGTTACCACTAAATTCAAAAGTCCTGGCGCTGTAGCAATTGGATTACCCACTGTAGTACTTGTGAGACCTACGCCTGTCCATGCATACGAAATGTTCTGTGCTGGCAATACTTCCACCCCTAAAATTTCAGTTGTTGAATTTAAACAAGTCAATGAATCTTGTGAAGGAATTACTAATTGAATATCCTGATTCGGAACTGTCACAGGAATTGCGCGCAGACAACCGTTACCGTCTGTAATTGTTGCCGTAAAATTTCCACCTACAACATTGGTCAGGTTGAATTGTGTTTGATTTGTTCCGTTAAAATTCAATGTATAATTACCATCTCCTCCCGTAATATTCGAAACAGTTACACTTCCACCGAAACCATTGCATGCAGTTGTTGTAGCAACATCAAAAGCAACAGGATCGCTTATTTCAAATGTAATACTCTGCGTTCCTAAATTCCCGCAAGCGTCTTCCACAAAGCCCGTGGTGTTTGTGATGTTCAAATTGTAGGTTCCTCCTATTAATACTTGATTCGCCAATTGAATGGTGAACACATCAGCCATCGTCGGATTGTTTGCCGTAACAGACTGAACGGTGATGGTTCCACTTGGACCAGTAACCGTGAAGTCTGTTGGTTGCACAGATGTTCCAACAATAGGCTCGCTGAAAGTAAGGATAACCGTTAGGTTGCTGCAGTCTGTTGTTGCACTAATCGGCACAGGTGGCACCTGATCATAAAGAGAAGCGGTTGATTGACCGAAGTCGATGGTGTAACCTTCGAGGCTGTTTGACCAATTCATGACAACCAGCGCATAGGTCTGTCCAACAACCACCGGAAGATCTGCGTTGAAAGGAGGTCCAAAGGCTGTTCCTGGTCCGTTAGAATTACCCGCTCCACCGTTAGCCGAGGAAATTCCTGTAGGACCGTTAAATGAAAAATCTCCCCAGCTATTGCATTCAACCTCTGGTGAAGATGTTCCTAATCCGGCGCAACCACCTGTTGTAATATCGAACAAGCCCCAATCATAATCATCAACATCATTCAATGGATCTAAGATAAAACTCAAGTTCCCATCGGCCTGAACCGTAAAGGTGTACCACACTGAATTCTGCTCTACACCTTGATTGCACCCTCCTGTTGCTTCAATTACATTCCCAGCGTTTAGAGGCGCTTGAGTCTCTGTATACAAATCACCACACAAAACTATTGCGCCATCGCAATCGCCAATTGAGGTTTGCGCCAAAGTAGAAATTGAACTCGCACAAAGAACAAAAAACAATAATTTACGCATGACTTTGTTTTAAGGTAGAAACAAATATAACTCTTACAATTTTATAAAGTCTTTCTTCACCATTGACCCTGAATCTTGAATCTGTAATACATAAACTCCCGACGCCAATCCCTCAAGATTCAGCTGCTGCTTGGCCGACTGAATGCGTCCTGCTAGCACAAGCTTTCCTTCAACAGAATAAACGGTGTAATTCGTTTCATTCAAAACCTCATGACCCAAGTTTACATTCAATTTTTCTCCAGTTGGAACTGGATAAATCGAAACTTGATCCAAGGAATTCTCTATCACGCTAATTGTTGGAGTTTCGCCAATGGTGAACACACCCGTCGCTGGCAATTGCAATGTAACTTCGTACACGTCACCTACCAAAGTCATTGGATAAACCTGCAAAGCAATTGATGAATTGAATCCTTCCGATTCACTGACTATGACATTCACTTCATTCAACCCTGTCAATTCTGAAGCTTGAATGCGCAACGTTGAATTGAATTCACTTCCTGTTCGGGTAAATGCATACGTGCGTTCAATTCTATTCGATACAAACGGATAAACAGAATTACTCACATTCATTCCATTCACATCACTTCCCACTAAAAGATAATTCCCATCAACCATGCTTCCCAGAGCACTTACTTCAAGCGCGCCCATTCCTTGAGCCACTTCATGTTTGTCACCTGAATTTTCTTGTCCTATTCCAATAACTTCTTCCGCATAATTCGGATGAAAATAGCGGGATTGCAAGCCTAAATCCATTCCGTACTTCACCGCTAAATAATTATTTACAATGATGTGATGCGAGAGGAAAAGTCTGCGTTTGTACAAAATATTTTCACCCATTCGTCCCTTTCCAAATCGATCATCGAAATCCCATCCAAAATGAATATCAATGGGCGTCGTATTGTTACGCTCTCCGATATTCACTCCTGGAAACGGATAAAGGTGATCATCGAAAATGGTATAGAACAACTGGTGTATATCGTCTTGCTCATAGATTAATCCATAGATGTGCGGTGACGTTGCTTCACCAATATAGAATATCGGTGAGCTCGAATAATTCGATTCCAAATCTAAAACTTCACCGTGATAGTAAAAGTCATTTTTCCAAGGATGAAGAAGATATCCGTTAGGAACACGCGCACTAGCGAACCAACCGTGGTCATTGAATAAGATAGAATCTGTTTCAACAACACAATACGCACTGGAACTTCTTCCACCCAAGACATCATTCATTTGCAAGTAATCATTATCTCCGTCGAATTGAATTCCTGGACGATTATACACGCCATTAGTTGCAACGAATGTTGGGCGCTGATTCACGCTTCCTTGTGAAGCTGAGTTGTTGTTTCCGCTTTGATCTTGCCACACATAAACGGGATCACCGTCATTCGCAGAGAGGGCTCCGTTCATCAGTGCTCCATTATCTGCACGCATCCAAAAAGCTAGATCGTCGCTGTCTCCCACTCCGCCAGGACCTTTGCTTCCGAATGCAGAAGGTGCCTGCATAAAGACTAATTTCAATGTATCACTTGCGGCATTTCCTGTAAAGAAATTATCGATTGCAGTATTGCTCGGAAGGACTACTATTACTTGACCAAAAGTCGTTGGTGTAACATTAATCATGTAGTTGGAAGGACCACCTATAACAGAATTAACCGTTCCATTTTCAATATAAAAATCGGAAACAGTCAAATCGCTGACATCTACGTTGGTCAAATTCCGATAGAAGAAAATCTCTGCATCGAAAGTTCCAATTACCTCACCGGACGTACTTGGTGAATTCCACACAGCGCTTGTTGGAAATACATTCGTCTCTGGGCTGTATAAGTCACTTTCCCACATGCCTCTTCCGTATGTAGATGCGCGAATTCGCTTTGGTGAATCGTATGCAATCTCCAATTCAGTCACTCGAGCAGCATAAGGAAATCCAGTTGAGAAATTCACCCATTCTGTCATGCTAGCGTCCCAATAATAAATTCCTAAATCGGTTCCGATATACAAATTTTCAAGCACCGAAGAGGTGTCCGTAACAATCGTGTTCACGGCAACATCCGGTAAGTTGGGAGTCATCAGTGTCCAAGAGTTTCCGCCGTTTAAGCTTTTGTAAACATTTTTATTGAAGGCAATATAAACGGTCAACGAATCTGTTTTGTGCGTTTCTATGGCATTCACAGCTACAACCGCATTCGGCAAATAGGTACTTATGTTTTGCCAAACAACAGTGTCACCCATGGCGTTATCCGTTCTTCCCATTTTACGAGAACCCTTCGATGCGTACAACACATTTCCTTTCGTATAGTGCGTGCGTATTTGATTGCAATCCGTTGTATTAGCACTTAAAAAACTCGTCGATATTTTTTCCCATGTGATCGAGTCCTTTTCAACATGTTTAATGTTCTTCGATCTCCAAATATTTTTCATTCCCACAAACATGGTTGCGCTGCTGTCTGGGTGCAAACAATATGGAGTGTTCCATGCACCTTCTTCCGTCATGCCGTTGATTCCATTTCCTGCAAACTTCTGATTGATGAAGGAATTCGACGTGCGGTAAAGTTGACCGTAATAGATACTGCTATATCTACGCCCTTCTTCCTCGTAATCATACATACATTCAAATCCATCACCACCGCCTGTTCTAGCCCAGCGAGCACCTTGAAATTCCATAGTTCCATTGTCCTGAAAGCCATTTAAAGCCTTTGCTCCGTCATGCGGCGATTGCCCCATTCGATATATTTGTCCACTAACAATTCCGCTTGAAATATCTTGCCATTCGCTGTTATTCACATAGCGATAAAGCCCACCGTCGTTGCACACATAAAGATCATGATTGTGGGGATTAATCGCCATTTCGTGTTGATCCACGTGAACAAAATTCGAATTAATGTCTTGCCAAGTTACTCCTCCGTCAACACTCTTTTTCAAACGTATTCCTCCGCAATAAATAACGTTTGCATTTAAATCGTCGCCAGCTAAACAGAGGTCGTAATACGCTTGTCCTCCTGTGCTAGAGCCATCTGCAGACCAACCCATAATATTTGGAGTAGTACTCATGGAAGTAAAGGTCAAGCCCTTGTCTTCACTTTTAAAAGTACCTGTGTATGAGTATGTATTTGTGCGAAGTAAATAAACCGCATCGGGTTCAGAAGCATTTACAGCAACGCACATGCGTGTACCATTTGAAACACCCGAGTTGCTTTGCGCCCATGTTAAACCGAAATCTTCACTTCTATAAAATCTTCCCGCACCAGTGGCGTAGAGTATATTGTGATCTGTTGGATGTTGCGCTAAATCTTTATATGAGAAAGTGTTAGTTGAGACTTGTATCCAAGTCGCCCCGCCATCAATCGATCTTCTAATACCTAAGTCTGTAGCAATAACAACGCTACTTGCTTGGTCGTCGCAGGCAATAATTGCACCTACGGTACGGGATGAAATTCCTGTATTCACAAAGTTCCAAGTCTCGCCTCCGTCTTCACTTTTAAGCATACCCATTCCTGGAGAATCTCCAGCGTCTCTGTCGCCTGTACCAGCATACACAACGCTTGGATTCAGGGGATCGAAAGCTATAGAACTTATTCCTAGCGTTGGCAAATCATCTGTATTTGAAGTCCAGGTGGCACCTCCATTCGTCGATTTCCATAATCCACCAGCAGGAGTACCCACAAGCATAATTTGCTCGTTCGTAGGATGAAAGGCAATGCATGAAACTCGGCCAACACCTTCAATATTTTCTCGGGTAGTTACGCCGTCGATAATAGGACCTAATGGATACCAATTGCCCGATAAAGATCGATGTCCTGTGTAATTCTTCAGGGCTGTCCAAAGTTCCAAAGTCTCTCTACCATTCAACATCTTTCCGTTTTCATCGGCATGTGTTTCCATTAACCATTTGAAACGCTCCAAAGGCTTGTACCCTTGCCCACGCTCCGTTGGGCGCTGAGGCCAAGCGGCATTCATTTCCGAAATAAAATCGAACACAGAAATATCGCTGTGCATGAAGTCGGTCCACATAGGATGATTCTGAGCAACAATGCTTGCTGATATTAAACTCACAAAGACCAAAGAAAATATACGTTTCATCATAATTACAAGAATACGTCACAAATAAATTCACACAATAAAAAAAGGGCTCTTGCGAGCCCTTTTTATTCAATTTATTTGGAATTAGTGCTTTGCCAAATAATCAGCAACACCCTCGTGATTTGCTTTCATACCTTCGCTTCCTTTCGACCAATTGGCAGGACAAACCTCTCCGTTTTCTTCAAAAAACTGAAGAGCATCTACCATACGCAAGGCCTCCTCAACATTTCTTCCCAATGGAAAATTGTTAACCAGCTGATGCATAACCACACCATTCTTGTCAATTAAGAACAATCCACGGTAAGCAATCATTGGTCCGTTCGCAACCAAATTTCCATCAACATCGTAATCATACTCTCCGGCTAGAACACCGTAGTTATCAGAAATAGTTTTTGAAACGTCGGCAACAATCGGATAGGTAATTCCTTTGATACCACCTGCGTTCTTTTCCATTTGCAACCAGCCCCAGTGGCTTTCTTCAGTATCTGTAGAGCATGCTACAACAGCGCAATCGCGCGATTCAAATTCAGCTAATTTCTCTTGAAACGCGTGCAATTCGGTTGGACAAACGAATGTAAAATCCTTTGGGTAGAAGAAGAACACTACGTGCTTCTGTCCAATGAACTGATCCAATGAAAAATCACTCACAACAGTTCCTCCGTTCGTGATTGCTCCCGCCTTAAATGATGGCGCTTTTTTCCCAACTAGTGATGACATAATTTTTATTTTTTGCAAAGTTAACACGTTCAAAGGAGGATTTGTTCACCTCTATATTAATTATTCGTCTCCTTACGAAATGCCATGGCGAAGTATACCCATGATGCAACGAAGAACATGCCGCCAATTGGAGTTATTGGACCAATAATTTTCTTTAAGACTTCAGGTAAAACATCTGCAAATGTTAGCATGTACAAAGAACCCGAGAATCCAACTATACCTGTAAGAAACAATATTCTCAAAATCCTCAGCGATTTCTCATCTTTCAAGATAATTGCAGTCACTAAAATTCCTAGAGAATGAATGACTTGATAATAGACAGCTTTGTTATAAATTTCAACACTATAGTTTGAAACAATATTCTTCAAACCGTGAGACCCAAAAGCCCCCAAAACAACGGCCAATGACATTAATAGAGCGCCTACAGTAATCGAGTTCTTCATTTTTCGTATATTTAAAGAAGGAATTAAAAATCCTAGCGAATTTGCGATGTATTTTTACAACTCCAACAAAAATAAAGGCTATTAGAAAACTAATTTCCATATTCATTTTAACGATCTGCCTCGGGACACTTCACGCCCAAAAGCCGATTGACGAAAAAACATTAGCCGCCGAGGCGAATGTGTTTTTTGAGGAAGGAAATTACGTGCAAGCCTATGCCATGTATTCTCAACTGGTGTCGCTCTACGGAAGCAATCCCTTGTATGCCTTTCGTTTTGGTGCCGCGGGGATTTATGCCACGACAGATCGCGACAATTGTATTTTCTTTATGAAAGACGGGGTTCGAAGAGGCTATACCGAACCTGAAACTCATTATTACTTGGCGCGAGCTTACCACCTAAGCTACAATTTCAAAGAAGCCTTGGTTGAATATGAGAAATTCCAAACCTCGGCAGAAAAAAAACAACTCACCAAATCTGATTGCAAAGCACAAAAGCTCTCTGCAGAGTCTGGAATGAACCTAATGAACAGTATTAAGGATGTTCAAGTACTTGAAAAAACCGAAGCGGAAAAATCAAGCTTCTATCGTTACATGAACATTGACCCCTCGATTGGGAAAATTATTGCTACACCAAAAGAATTGTTGTCAAAGCTCGATTTGAAGTCGAAGGAAGAAAATGTCCTCTTCCTTCCCAACAACGGCAAGAAAATTTTCTTTTCAAGTAAAGGGAAAGATGACATAACGGGAAAGGACATTTATATGACCTCACGTTTGAACGGCACCTTCACTTTACCCGTTAAATTGAAAAGCACAATTAATACTGAGTTCGATGAAGACTTCGCATTTATGCATCCCAATGGAAGTACACTCTATTTTGCTTCAAAGGGACATGGAAGTATGGGGGGGTACGATATTTTCCGTTGTGAATGGGATACAAGCATGAACGATTTCGGTCCGGCGATAAATATGGACTTCGCTATTAATACTCCCGATGACGATTTGTTCTTCATCACCGACTCGTTAAATACAACAGCCTATTTCGCAAGTAGCCGTTTAACTTCTCCAGACAAACTATTTGTCTATCGTGTTTTCGTAAATGGAATACCCATGAATATCACCTACCTCAAAGGTGAATTCATTTCTCGAGTAGATGTGAACCAAACAGAGGCGAAGATTCAAGTGTTCGATGATTTAACGAATCGAAAAATCATGGATACTCAAGCCCGTGAATTGAATGGACAATATTTACTTTTCATTCCAACCGCTGGAAATTATACGTACAAGATTCAACCTCCAGGAAGTCCTCAAGTGCATGAAATACTTGTTAAAATTCCACCATCTGAAGGATCTCGGGTGTTCCGTCAGGAAATCGTTTACTCCAAAATAGAAGGTCGCGAGAAAGTTGAAGTAAAGAATTATTGGAACGATCCATTGAACGATAATGTTGAAGATCTTCAGCGTCAAATGCTTCTGGCCAAATCGCAACTCGACGTGAATGCCACTGCGGACCAAGCCAATTCCATTGCGTCCAATACAAGCAATTCTAATTCAACCGGAACTAACACTACTGAAATTGCTCCGGTTACTCAGCGCATTGAAATAGACACGGTACTTTCCTCACAAGAAAAAACTATAGCGGTTTTGCAGCGTGAAATATTGTTAGCAGAGCAAACTTCAAAATCGTTGCTTCAATATGTTCAGCAAACCTTATCGGAAACAGATGAGGCATACGAAGAATTTCAAACCTTTCGATTCGAGAAACCTGAATCAATCGCGGACAGTGCGAAATTGGTCGCAGCTAGAAAAAATATGATTGCGACGCAAGACAAAAGTGCTGCAGCCATAGCCGCCTATGAAATTTCTAAAGGAAGAGTAAAAGAACTTCGCGATAAATTAAACATCGTTCAAATAACAAACACTCAAATCAAGGAATCTCTTGCGGAAAAAGATTCGCCAACCGCAGCAAACCTTGTCAATGACTATGTAGCCAAAAACCCAGCAAGTGCACAAGGTTTGTCCACTGAAACGAAAGCTCCTTGGAAATCGGAAAATGCAAAAACGGAGGTTAACGACAACAAAGCAAAGCGCGACGACACCCAACTTCGTTTGAACACAAAAACAAAGGAACTAGAAGATTTAGAGAGTAAAGCAAATGATGTAAGCAAACAAATGTCGGCTACTAACAAGAAAAAAGAGATTGAACGTTTGGGTAGTGAATTAAATGCAATTGAGGTTGAATACACTTCGATTCAAGAAGAAATTGAAACAGAAAAAGAAAACTTGCGCGTTCGTGAATTAGAACTTCAAGAGTCCATTGTTTTAATGAAACTCCTTCAAGATTTAGAGAGTGAAAAACAGCCTGAAGTAAAGCCTGAATTCAAAAACTTAACCAACACTGTAAATGTTGAGTCGCTGAAAATTGAAATTGCCGATTCGAAAAACCGTGTATCAGCCGCATTAGAAAATTCCCAATACGAGAATCCAACTTCCAACAACGACAGTTCTAACAACCCTAGTTCCAATAACGCAAGTTCAAACAACGTCAGTTCAAACAACGCAAGTTCAAACAACGTCAGTTCTAACAACGCTAGTTCTAACAACGCCAGTTCTAACAACGACAGTTCAAACAACGATAGTTCAAACAACGATAGTTCAAACAACGATAGTTCAAACAACGTCAGTTCCAACAACGCCAGTTCCAATAACGCTAGTTCTAACAACGACAGTTCCAACAACGCTAGTTCCAACAACGCTAGTTCCAACAACGCTAGTTCAAAAACATTCACTGCGGCAGAAACTGCTATTATCAATAGTCCTAGACAAACGAATTACCGAAAAGAAAAAATATTCGCAGAATTGACTGGTGCTAACATTGAAATTTCGAATCAAGCAGAAATTGAAAGAATCTACACTGAAATTGAGACCATCAATCGTCGAATAAAAGAAGAAAATTCCGCTGAAACAATTGCCGAATTGACTGAGCAAAGAAATCAGTTGACGTATCAAAAAATGCAAGAAGAGGATAAGAATGCCTCGCTCATTGCAGAGCACAATTTGAATTCACTTATCGATCTTCAATCGGCTTGGAAAAAGAACACAAGCGCATCTGCAAGTATTGCGACATTAAGCGACAAGAAGGCATACGACACTGCAGTGGCCTATATGAAAGAGGCAACCAAACTTCGAGCAGCGGCTAAAACAGAAACAGATTTCTTTGAACGTTATGCAAAAAATGCACGTGCATTTGCACTTGAGCGAAATGCAAAAAACGAATTGCAATTTTTAGTTGAAAAAACAACTCTTACTGCCAACAACGTCAATTCAAACAACGTCAGTTCAAAAAACGCTAGTTCCAACAACGCCAGTTCAAACAACGCTAGTTCCAATAACCCTAGTTCAAACAACGCTAGTTCAAACAACGCTAGTTCCAACAACGCTAGTTCCAGCAACGCCAGTTCATTCACAAGTATTCCAGCGATCATTCAAAAAACGCTTTATCAAAAGCAAACAGTTTCAGCTTACAGCGACGCGAATCCTATTCCTATCGGAATACCTTTGCCCGAAGGATCGTTCTATACCATTCAAGTTGGAGCCTTCCGTATACCGGTTGCTAACAATACTTTCAGTGAGTTTGCACCTGTTTATGCCGAGCGACAAACGAATGGTTTCATTCGCTACAGCACTGGATTTTTCTCATCATACACCGAGGCCATTCAAGCGCGCAATGAAATTCGTCAAATGGGATATGTCGATGCATTCATTGTTGCTTACAAGAATCGCGAGCGTGTTCGATACAGTGAGCTCATGACCGCTACAGAGCGCGCGTCTATGAATGTTGATGCTACACCGCCAGCGAATACTGCAACTGCGCCAGCAGCAGATTTAAACTATTACCCAGATGCATTAGCGGTTCCTGCTAATCTGATTGAAAAAACCCAAGGTGTTTTCTTTACGGTGCAAGTTGGTGTTTACGCCAAGCCTTCAAGAAATCCCGTTCTTAACACCTATTCTGATTTGCATGTAGAAAAACTTGCTAATGGACAAGTTCGCTATACAAGTGGAAAATTCCAAACAATAGCTGAAGTCGTTAAGCAACGTGATTTTGTTCGGGCCAATGGAATTCCGGATGCATTTATAACGGCATACAAAAATGGAAAAAGAATAACAGTACCTGAAGCGAAAAAAGAATTAGGAATTCAATAAGTGACGTTAGAATAATTTTCATTGAATTGAATTCAATCTGATTCGCTTAACTTTGAGGTAACATACTTATTGGAAAATGACAAAACCCCTGATATTTCTTTGTTTTCTTTTCATATCATTCT
>JBILTF010000012.1:0-34347 GCA_044371675.1 Flavobacteriales bacterium | reverse complement strand
ATGAAATCAATAAACGCATCAAACTCTTCGTTGGTTAAATCAATGATATCATAGTCGACGTACAGATGAAAAAGCTCTTTCAGCAAAGCCCGTTTCTTGTCTTCGTAAACCATGCGAGAAACCTCTAACTTACTTCTTTCACGTTTACTAAACTGCTCGTACAAAAAGGTAATTGGACTGCTGACTGTCGCTGTTTTGAATTGATTTTCATCGAAGCCCAAACCGCGTAAATCTTCTTCAATCGCCTCCAGATCTCGCGGTGAAATAAACTCAACAACGGGTAGCATATACGTCCTATCGTCGAGAAAAATAGTCGGATGGTATACAGCCTTCAACAAAGAATCTTTCATACACAATTGGCGTGTGTAATAGCTCAAAGCCGTAATACTTAACGTATCATTCTTCTCACAAACAATGGAATAAAAACCGCTTGAATTGCCAAAGCTTCCAGTTTTGGTTCTGTTGTTTACTATTATGGCGTTTGGGATACCTTGACCATGAGGATCGCGCACTCTTCCTTCAATTCGAATGGTCTGAGAAAATCCAATTAGGGAAAGAAGTAAAAAGAAAAAAAGACTGACACTCCTCATATAGCGAAGGTAACGAAGATTTGAAAACTATATTGAATCGTCACTAAATTTGCGGCATGAAAAAGTTTTTACTCCAGATATCTGTGGTTATTGCATTCGCGAGTTGCACTCTACTTCCACATGAAAAAAAATCAACCGAAAGCGTTGCTCATTTAAAAACAGATGTTGCGGTTTTGGCAGGTGATGCGTTCGAAGGAAGAGCTATAGGAACACCTGGCGCTGATAAAGCTGCTGTATATATTCAAGATCAATTTCTTCAAATTGGATTACTTCCAAAAGGAACTCTCGGATTTTTTCAAGCCTTCTCATTTATTCCGCAAGGACATGGACAAGTGCACCAAGTGGGTGACAGTTTGAAAATGGGAAAGTCATTGGTGAAAGAAATCAATGGAAAGAATGTTGTCGGCTTCATAAACAACGGCGCTGCGAATACTATCATTATTGGTGCGCACTACGACCACTTGGGTTATGGCGATGAGAATAGTTTGTGGACGGGAGAGCGTGCTATTCACAATGGAGCAGACGACAACGCCAGTGGCGTTTCAGCAATGATCGAATTGGCGCGCAAATTAAAAGCAGACAAATCTCCTTCAACCAATAAATACAACTACCTCTTCATTGCGTTCAGCGGCGAAGAAAAAGGATTGTGGGGAAGTAATTACTTCAGCAAGAATCCAACTGTTGATTTGGCAACCGTGAATTGCATGATGAACATGGACATGGTTGGAAGGCTGAACGCAGAGCACGCGCTTTCAATTAGTGGAACAGGAACTTCTCCGGAATTTGAGAATTGGTTAACAAAAAACAACGTGACGAACTTCAAGTTGCTGTTCGACAAAAGCGGCATTGGCCCAAGCGATCACAGTTCTTTCTACAACATGGGACTACCCGTGTTACACTTCTTTACTGGACAGCATAGCGATTATCACAAACCGAGCGATGACTTCGATAAGATTAATTACGAAGGATTGAATGAAGTGGTGAATTACATGTATGCCATGTGTGTTGAAATGAATGGACATTCGAAATTGGAATTCATGAAGACAATAGATACAAAACCAATGAACTCTTCTTTCAAAGTGACATTGGGTGTAATGCCTGATTATATGTTCAGCGGCGAAGGAATGCGAATAGACGGTGTAAAAGAGAATAGACCCGCAGCAATGGCTGGTCTCAAGCAAGGCGATATTGTAGTTCGTTTAGGAACCAACAAAATCACAGACATGAGTTCGTACATGGAAGCGCTTGGAAAGTTTAATGAAGGTGACACCACTGAAGTTGAATATATTCGTGAAGGGAAATCAATTGTTGGTCCTGTGATATTCAAATAACATGAAGAAATTATTTTTCTGTGCAGGGTTGGTGTGTTTCGCCAACCTTTTGCATGCTCAGACGCGCGTGCTCTTTGTTGGGAACAGCTACACTGCTGTAAATAATTTGCCTCAATTAACCGCCGATTGCGCGTTGAGCATTGGCTTTGCGGGTATGCCTATGGAAGTGGCCAGTAGCACTCCGGGAGGAACTACTTTTCAAATGCACACCACGAATACAACATCCCAAAGCCTTATTAATCAAGGAAACTGGGATTATGTTGTTCTTCAGGAACAAAGTCAACTCCCCTCCTTTCCAGATGGGCAAGTAGCTGCGGAATGCTTTCCATTTGCCGCTCAATTGAACGACCAAATACTTGCTGCAGATTCTTGCACAGAAACCGTCTTTTATATGACCTGGGGTAGACAGAACGGTGATGCGTCTAACTGCGTTTCTTGGCCACCCGTATGCACGTATGAAGGCATGGATAGTTTATTGAATCTTCGATACAGACAAATGGCCATTGAAAACGATGCAATTTTGTCACCTGTTGGGGCACTCTGGAAATACATACGGACGACTTATCCCGAAATAAATTTATACTCCACAGATGGCAGTCATCCTTCTCTTGAAGGAAGTTATGCTGCCGCATGCAGCATGATTGCGGTAATACTAAGAACAGATCCTTACCTTATTACCTACACCTCAACATTAGATCCTGTTGTTGCAGAAAAAATAAAATTAGCTGCTCAAGAAGTCGTGTTCAATAACTTGATGGAATGGCATGTGGGTGAATATGATCCAGCGGTTCTTGTCAACACTGCATCCAATGGCTTAACACTGCAATTAGACAATCAATCTGTTTCAAGTTGGAATTTCACATGGGATTTTGGAGATGGCAATACTTCAACAGATTTCTCTCCTCAGCACACTTACGCGAACGCCGGCGTTTATTCTTTAAGCTATGCAGCAATTAACGACTGCGGCAGAACTTCGCAAGGCTATTGGGAAATCCAAATTCTTGAAAATAGCGTTTCTGAATTCGAAAAAAAATATGTTGTTCGAACTTTCGAAAACGAATTTGTAATTGACTTCAGTTCTTTAGCCTCTGACCTTCGCATTTTCGATTTAAATGGGAGATTAATACAAATGTCCAATAAAAATCATTCTTCATTTTGCATAGCAAAATCAAATAGCCCACGAATTATTCAATTCACAATGAACGGAATAAGTCATCGCATTTTGCTTGGGATTGAATAAGCATCTAAATGTTCAAAACTCTACCGAATATTTGTCTGAAAGAACTCAAGTACTGACGTACTTTCGCGGCCGTTAAGTCCATCTGCAGTTTCTGCTGTGGGTCTTTTTAGTTAAGGTAAAGCAAACCCTCGAAAACGTTCGGGGGTTTGTTTTTTCTTAAACTTTTCCATTCAACTACAATATTATTGCAATAAAAAAAGGCTGCCCTCTGGCAGCCTTTTTCTAAAATTAATCTGTTCAAATGAATTATTGAACTGCGATTTGCACTGCAGTCTTTTCAATTCCGTTTGACAATTCGATAGCGTAGATTCCACCAGCAACACCTTCTAAGTTCACACGAACTTGGTTGTTACCTGTTGGAAGGTTACCCATGTACTGAGTAGAAACTACTTGACCTAAGTTGTTCATTACACGAGCAGTGATAGGAGCAGATTTTACTTGTCCGAAAGAAAGAGTAACGAACTCATTCGCAGGAACTGGGTAAGCATTCAACACAGTTAGAGCCATTGCCTCTTGAACACCAATAATACAATCAGCGCAAGAATCGAAACATACTGTGTTCAATACCTCTGCAATACCTGTACGAGTGTAGATACGGTTGTATCCTCCAATTCCATTCGAAATTCCGCAGTTCATTACACCAGCAGCTTCTTCGTTCGCAGAAACAGAAACGTCTCCGTTTACAAATTTGTACTGAATGTCAGCAGAACCACTAACGTTAACTGTGCACTCATATACTAAGTCTCCATCTGCGTCAGTCATTTGAACTGCACCACCCTGCCATACTGGAGTTGTGAAACCACCAATCATCCAAACACCAGCAGCGTTAGCAGCAGTGCTCAACATGTTTACACGGAAAGTGATATCAGCAGCATCTGGATCAACCACACACTCTGAACCACATTGGTTGTAGCAGAAATGCTCAACAACTGGATCTGCACCAACAACCATTTCACGGTTACCATCAACGTTACAATCAGCTGGTAAAGATTCGTTACCATCTTGCCAAGCAGCACCGTTAACAAACTTGTAACGGTAAGTTCCTGGTTGAACTAAAACTGTTACCTCATAAATGTTGTCACCTTCTGGATCTAACATTAAGGTGTTCGGATCACCAGGATTCCATCCTTGAAAAGAACCTGCAACGTGAGGACCATTAGCGTTAACTGTTTGAAGACTCATGTCTACTCGGAACAATACTGGGGTTGGAGCTTGACAAGGACCACAAGCGCTGAAACAAATAACGTCAGCAACTGTATTCGTTTCAACAATGCTTAGCTCACGATTACTATCAACACCAACAGCGCAAGGGCTTGGGACACTTTCAGCTAAACCCCAGTCATTACCATTGATGAATTTGAATAATGCAGAAGAAGCCGTTCCAGCAGAGAAATACCCTTCATAAATACCATTCCCATCTGGGTCAATCAATTCTGATCCTGCTGGGTTCCAACCTTGGAAGTCTCCAGCAATAAAAACACCCAATGGATTAACACCATCGATCTCTTGAGTCATGTCTACACGGAAACGAACAGTGTTCTCTCCGCATGCCGCGCATGAAGCATAACAAACAGTCATACTCTCTGTAGCACTGTCGCCTGAAATAACCCAGTAACGATTGTCGTTACCATTTACTTCAACTTGACAAGCAGCAGGAACGTCCTCAGCTGCAGACCAAAGTGTATCGGTAAGAAATTTGAACTCATAACGCTCTGGAGCTAAGTTCAAAGTTATAGACCAAATACCGTTACCTTGATTTGCTAGAGCTAAAGAATCAGGGTTCCAGTTAACATAACCTGGGTTTTCAGGAGTACCATCGTTGTTCACATCATTAAAATTACCGGCAAGATGCACGCCGTTTGCACTAACCGTTTGGCCAGTCATGTCCACATTAAACGTTACAGCAACTTGGGCTTGAGCCATCATTGCAGATAACGCTACGAAACAGAATGTAAAGATTTTTTTCATAGGTTTTTAGATTAGATTAGTTAGTTCGTGTACTTTTAACACTTTCCAAATATATATATAAAACGTGTTTCACACTCTCCTTAGACGCAAATCATGAAAAAAAGTTCCTTCTATTTTTCCACAATTTTAATGTTCATACCCTGTCTCCTCTTCGGACAATCTGCAGATTTCATTGAGCGCATTGATCCACCTAATTGGTTCAGTGGCATGAACAATAACGAGGTTGAACTGCTTTTTTACATTAACGACAAAGAAGAATTAACTATTTCCCTTCATAGTGAAAGCAAGAAGCACGCATCCATAGTAAGCTTTGAAAAGTCGAAACTCAACAACTACTATTATGTTGGCCTTTCTGTTAAAAGTCAACCCAAGGACAATCATATATTTTTCATTGTAGATAAAGCTGGCTCTTCCGCGAGTTTGATGGTACCTTATTCGATAACACCCCGATCAGCTCAACCTTTAGGCCTATCACAAACCGATGCCATTTACATGGTCTTCCCCGATCGCTTTGCCAATGGCAATTCAATGAACGACTCTCTTCCTAACTACTTTGAAGGTGTTCACAGAGACGAACTCAAAGGTCGTCGAGGCGGAGATATTCAAGGGATTTGCGACCACCTCGACTATATTTCTGATCTCGGATTCAATGCACTTTGGATAAACCCAATGGTTGAAAATAACGAGAAGAGAGATTCTTATCACGGTTACGCTACAACAGACTCCTATTTAATTGACCCCCGAATTGGAACGCTTGATGAGTTGAATAAACTAACGACAAGCATGAAGAGAAAAAAGATGAAGCATGTTTGGGACGTGGTCTACAATCATTGGGGAGATCAACACAGACTATTCCGTGAAATGCCCGACAGCAATTGGTTCCATTGGTTTCCAACCTACACAAAAACAAACTATCGCGCTGAAACCATTATGGATCCTTACGCCAGCAAGTTCGACAAGAACTTAATGGCAAACGGTTGGTTCGACAGGCACATGCCCGATCTGAATCAGCAAGACCCTCACCTTTCTAAATACCTCATTCAAAATTCCATTTGGTGGGTTGAAATGGGAAACATCGATGCCTTCCGAATAGATACCTACAGCTATCCTGATCAACTATTTATGTCGAAGTTGAATGCTTCATTGAAACAAGAGTATCCAAATCTCTTCCTGTTCGGAGAAACGTGGGTGCAAGGATCAGCAGTTCAAGTCTGGTTTCCTGAAGGAAAAAAAGTTGGGCAAAATTTCGATTCGAATTTAGATGGTGTTACCGACTTCCAATTTTACTTCGCCATGACCAAAGGACTTTTAGAACCTTTTGGTTGGGAAGAAGGTCTTCGCAGAATTGAGTTAGACTTATCACATGATCATCTTTATGCGAATCCTGAAAACTTAGTTACTTTTTTGGACAACCATGATTTAGCTCGTATTTATTCGGTATTCAACAAAGACCTTGAAAAATGGAAAATGGCGCATGCAATGCTCTTAACTCTTCGAGGCATTCCATGCCTTTATTACGGGACTGAAATTCTAATGACCGGATTTTGTGATCCGGATGCACACGTGCGTGAAGAGTTTCCTGGAGGTTGGCCAGATCACAAGGTGAATGCCTTCGAGAAGAATGGTAGAACTGAGATTCAAAATGAAGCATTTGGTTTCATTCAAACACTTTTGAACTACCGAAAGAAAAACGAATGGCTTGCAACAAGCAGACTCACTCAGTTTGTCCCGAATGACAATACCTACGCATACGCCAGGAAATCGGCAGATGAAAAGAAGGCACTTCTTTGTGTTTACAATTTGAATGGAAACGCATTTGACTTCCCCATGGAATCACTGAAAGAAATTATCCTGAATTTGAATACAGGAAAAAACATTTTAACTGGAGAATCCGTTTCTTGGAAAAAAACACTCTCCATTCCATCAAAAGGATTTACTTTGATTGATATTTCATTCTAATTTTGAAATTAAATAAAAAAACCATGAAGTCACTTTTTTCACTTTTCGCAATCGTAATGATTAGCGTAATTTCTTTCGCCCAGGTTCAAAAGAAAAATCATGTGACCATTATTAAAATCGACACTTCAAGCACAGGTCAGATCGACACTCTTATTTTCAATTTCGAAGGAGATCAGTTGAAAAACATGAAAGACATCATGAAGCAATTTCCTGACATTGACCTTTCAATTATGGACACTGCCTTTAGTTTCAACCTCGACAATAATTTTCAAATGCCCGAAGTAAAGGGATTCCCAATGCCCGATGAAATGCCTTTCGGATTCGGAGCACCAGACAACAGTGCTAAAATTGGTATTACACCAGCACGCTCATTCAAAGGCGAAGGCGTTATGATTGAAACAGTTTCTCCAATAAGTTTGGGGGCTGCACTTGGTTTACAGACAGGCGATATTATTGTTGAATTGAATAAGAACATTATTAAAACCTTCGATGAACTCGTTGGAACATTGCAACAATATTCAGTTAGCGACGAAGCTAACATTACCGTCTTAAGAAATGGAAAAAAGAAAAAAGTAACCGGCTATTTCATTCCAGCAGAAGGTGGCAATAACATGCAACGAGAAATTAGAATTCAACGTCCGTAAACTGAATACTTCAAAGAAAATACTTTTCGCAGCGCTCGATTGGGGATACGGACACATGACTCGCGGTAGCGAGAGAATTGTGCAATTTCTTCAAGAAGGAAATATTGTTGAAATAGCATGTTCGGAAAATCAAGAATCATTTTTCCGTAACCGGTTTCCAGAATTACTTCTTCATGTTACCCTTCCAAACAACCACATTCAGATTGAAAGTGGAAGAAGGCTTTTCTTCAAACTAGGATTGCGTGTATTTGATTTTCGTTCCAACTGGAAAAAAGAAAAATCGTGGTTGCAAAAACACGTTGAATCTAATTCCTACGACCTCATATACTCTGACAATCGTTACGGCTTTTACCATCCGCACGTTCATTCGGTGCTGCTCACGCACCAATTAACCTTGCCCGGCCCTCGATTTCTTTTAGCTTTGCCTCAATTGGTGTTAAACGCTAATTTGAAGAATTTCAACGAGATTGAAATACCAGACTTCAAAAACACACCCAAACTCAGCGGAAGCCTTAGTCATGTTAAAAGCAATGTCCAAGCTAAGTTCATAGGGCCGCTTAGTCAGGTAAAGCCGCTTCACACATCCACAAAAAAACAGTTATTGCTCATTCTTTCGGGTCCAGAACCTCAGCGAACTCGCTTCGCTAAAGACATTGTTCAGAAGACTTCTCAACTTGGATTTCAGCTGGTGGTCGCAGGAGAAAGCACTGTCAAATCAAGGAATTCAAACGTGACTCAATTGGGCTATTGCAATGCTAAACAATTGGAACAATTGATGAATGAATCTTCACATATTGTCTGCAGATCCGGATATAGCACACTTATGGAATTGGCTGCTATTGGGAAGAAAGCATTGCTCATTCCTACATCGGGGCAATTTGAACAAGAATACTTAGCAAAATATTGGGGAGAACAATTTAACTTTCCAACCTCAAACGACTACGAAATCTCAACAAAAGATTTCGTGAAATACTTAAACGACACTTCTTATTTTGAACGACGAGAATAAAGACGAAATTTACATGAAATTGGCCATCAAAGAGGCCATTTATGCTGCTGAACAAGATGAAGTTCCCGTTGGATGCGTTATTGTGGCAGAAGACCGTGTTATTGCGCGTGGATACAATTTAGTAGAACGCCTGCATGACTTTACCGCTCATGCCGAAATGCAGGCATTTACAGCCGCCTCGGAGTATCTGAGTGGTAAGTCTTTGGATAAATGTACACTTTATGTCACGTTAGAACCTTGTGTCATGTGCGCAGGAGCGGCTTACAATACTCGTATTGGCCGAATTGTCTTCGGGGCCTTCGACGCAAAAAGAGGGTTTAGTCTTTTTCAAACCGATGATAAAAAATTGCTACACCCTAAGACTGAATGGATTGGAGGTGTGTTGGAAGAAGACTGCGTTATCATTCTGAAACAGTTCTTCGAGAATAAGCGGAAATAAGTCAAGAACTACTTTTCCACATTTATCAACATTCCTTTTCGAAGAGACATAAGCCGTTTAGATTTGTGAGTCCTGTGCGATTTTGTCGCGCAAAACTTGACCTAAACTTTTTCCTATGATAACCCGAATTATTGGGATAAACACCAGCACCTATGTGAACGCAGAAATGCGTCTAGACGATTGTGATTCGTTGCAGTTAGTAGGTCCTAACAACGTTGGTAAGTCAACCCTTATATACACCTTGAACTTCTTGTTCATTGTAGATGGATCGAAGATGTCCTTCTCCGGACAGCGCCGCGGAGACAAGGAAACTATTCACCACTACTTCCCTACTCATAACCAGAGTTATATCATTTTTGAAATAAAGAAGAACAATTCAAGCTATTGTATTCTTGTAAAAAGAGATAGCGATGGTGAATTGGAATACTTCCGCTTCTCCGGTGAATACAATACAGAAAACTTCTTCAAAAAAGAAGGAGCGCACCAACGCATTCGCAAATGGGACGAAGTTCAAGATGAGCTAAAAACTGCTGGCGTTGAATTGTATCTCTTCAAGAGCAAAACAGAAGTCTTCAATACCGTATACTCACGTGGACGAAAAAACGATGCTGCCATTTGGTTGGAAGACAGCGTTCGTACAGATGGACTTTCAAACAATTTCTCGAAAGTCTATCGCTATTTGATTAACTCGAAGTTAATCACGAACAAAACCCTAAAAGAAAGTTTAATTGTTGCGGATAATCGTGAGAACGAAGGCCTAAGCTTTTCTCAAAAAAATAAAAAAGACATCAACGACTTGCTTCGTATTAACGAAGAAATCCGCACAGTAAAAAGCATTCAAAAAGAGTTCGAAGAATTCCGTGAAGTGGTGAATTTGTTCAAAGCAAAAACAAGAATCGTAAGTGACTTGGTATATGCCTTCGACAAGCAATACAACGGTGTTATAAATGAACTCGACAGTTCCCGCTTAGAAAAAGAGAAGCAATATCAAACGACACTTCTCAACCTGAATGAAAAGCTAAAACCAAAGCAAGAAGAATTAAACCGTGAATTGGGGAAGCGTGAGTTAGAAGTTGAAATTCAAGAAAAAACATTCATCAACCTTCAAACTCAATTAGACGAAATCGCGTCATTTGAAGGGAAGAAATTCTTAGAAGAATCTTTGCTGAATCTCGATGCAAAACGACGTGAATCGGAAGTGCGCATTACCATGGTTGAGAATCAAAAATTGGATTCGAAAAACCTAGAAGCAAAGCTTCTTAAGATAGATTTGACTTGCGGAAAACTAGAAGCTCAGATAAAAAATTACGACGATCAGTTAATTCATAAGATAACAGCGAAAGATGATATTCGTAAAATCTTGAACACTGTATTTTCTCAAGAATTCGCGGCATTGCCGAGTAAGTTAGTGAAGAAAAAAATCACCAAGGCAGGAACTACCTTAAGTATTTTCGATGGTGAAATAACACTTCCAAAGGATTTAGTTCTTGCCGACATCCCTTCGGTGAAGTCTTTGAAAGAGGAACTTCAAGAATTGAAGCGTGAAAAAACCGAGCTAGAGAAGCTTTGGGCGGTTGCTTTAAATTTCGACAAGGCGCAAAAAGAACTCATTGCGATTCTTGCCGACATAGAGGAAGTGAAAGCGAAGTTGAACAAGCTCAAGAATAAACCCAAACTTGAAAAAGAAGCTGACGCCGCAGGAAAAAATCTGCGCACTATGAAAGCTGAAAAAGATAAGTGTGAAAGTGACCTAAGTAAATTGAAAAAAGAGCTTTCCGACAAAACGTTACTACTCGATTCCCTTCGCGAAGAAACTCGAAGAAGTGAAGAACGCATTATTGAATTAAAACGTCGCAAAGCAGAAATTGAAACCTTGGGGATTGTTCCTACAGAGTTCGACACAACAGAATCACTTGATGAAATTTATGGTAAGATTAAAATCTCGAACACCGATCGTGACACGCTGAAAGGCAACAAAGACCGAATGTTCGACCACTTGCGTTTCAAGACAAATTCTGCCATGGCCGATGAAATAGAGTTCATTAAATATTTGGAAGATGAAATCGCTTGTATCAACGATAAGGTAAAAAGTATCGATGGTCTGCTCGGAAGTATTTCAACCCAATTCGCTAATCCTGCTTTCACCTTGCGCAAGCGCTATGAAGAATTCAAAACATTCGTGTACAATCGCTTCAACGAAAGTTTGGCTAAAACAAGAATCTCAAACATTGAATCGCTTCGTATTGAACTTGTAGACAACAAGCGTGTATTGTTCGATTTGGAAAGAATCGCTTCTATCGAAAACTTGAACTCTCAACTCGCGTTTGAATTCGAACAAGGTGAAGATTTGAAAATTTTAAATCAATACTTAGACGCCGGGAAAACCATTGAATTCGAAGATCTATTCGATATTGAACTTCATCTTGATGTAAAAGGAAAGTTGAAGCGTGTAGACTTGAAAGAACAAGTGGAATCCGACGGAACAGACCGTATGATTCGTTTAGTCATTGTCATGGCCATTATTAATCGTTTGGCGATCTCAACGCCAGAAAACAAAATTGCGCTCTTTATTGACGAGATTGGAACCATTGACGAACACAACCGTCCGCAATTGGTTCAGTTCTGCAAAGAGCACAACTTCTTGCCCATCTTCGCTGCACCGCAGCCGTATGATGGATTCTCGAAGTACTACTTCATCTTCCGTTCAAAAGGAAAAATTAATTTGAACGACAAGCAGCACGCTGTTCGTCGTGAAGACCTAAAAATATCAGAAAACTAATGTCAACATTACTAACACCCCCAAACTCCGCAATCCTTTACCCTTCGAACATTCAAGAAATTGAAGAAGTAAAAGTTTGCTACCATTTAGAATCAGAAGAAAAATGATTAAAGCCGAACCACGGACCATACTTAACTTCCTGAACACCTATTTCGATGTGGTGCGCGACTTGTTTGAATACCAGCAACAAGACGGGCTCATTACGAAAGAAGTTTTCGATATGATTTGTCACAAGCATGGCGCGCAAATGAAAAGTCGTTTGCGCGAATACCGTGTTGTCCGTTCGATTGGAAGTGATTTCGAAATGCGCGATGTGTATTTCAAGTTGATGGAATTTTTGTTGTTTGAATTCAAACCGCTTCTTCCTGAAACCATTGAAAAATACAAGGGAGCCATTTCTGAATTGTTCATGAAGATTCGCAAAAGCGAACATTCCGATCGCGATATTCTTCAGGAAAGAATTAAAAACCTTTCTGGACAAGTGCGCGAATTCGTTGATCTAGTGGAACGAAATGCATTTCGCTTGTTAAGTGAAACGCGTGATTTGAAATCGAACATCGACCGCGTGCAATATCGCGAGAAAGTGCACAAAGCTTCTTTTTGGATTGAATACTACATTCTTCCACTGAATCGAATTCTAGATGTAAATCACAGCGAATCGGTAACCAGCAAATTGGTTGAAGTATGCGAATACGCCAACAGAAAGCGTCTCGACTATTCCGACGAAACCACACGAAGCGAATTTGAAAAGCTATACACGCAGCTCATTCAAACCAATCAAGATTTATTAAAGCAATCGAAAATTCTAACCAATGAATTGATTCCACTTCTTGAACGCATTCGCACGGAATCTTTGATTCTTACAGGATTTATTGAATTCCTTCGCAATCCGTACAAAATAGAAACTCCGCCATTATTGAAAGGAACGCGCACAATGGTATACGCAAAAGACATGTACTTCAAAGTGCGTGAATTCTTTGAACAGTTTCAAATTGAAGCGCCTGTTATTGTAGAAAATTCTGACGCCGATTTCGACCGTTGGATTTTCGACAGAACATTATTCAAGGAAAAACTTAATGCGAGTATGCCTGTGAATGACTTCTTCGGTTGGTGCTTCAAGGCCTTGAAAAAAGATTTCGATCAGATTGAAACGGATAAGTTCTTTGCTGTTACTGGATTGTTATTCGACGAAGAATTACAAATTGATTATTCGAAAAAAAACGACCGCGTTTCCATTGAGACAACAACATCAATACTCAACGTGCCTAAATTAAAAATTGAACCCGCAATAAAATTATAACATGGTATATCCAGCGCACCATAGACAAATTGTTGAAGAACTCATGAGTGGTAAGTTCTTGTTGAACAACGAAGAGCATTTCAATAGTTTGAAAGAAAACGAATCGTTTTACACGGAGTTTTTCAAAGTGTCTTTCGACCTTGAATTAATCATGAAGCCCGAGTTCTGTTATTTGTTAAGCAAAGACACTCAAGAAAATTTCTCTCGCGATGTAAGTATTTTCATAGCCATTCTCAGCTATGAATTAGATCGCGACGGTCGGAATTTCATTGAGTCCTTCGACTTCAACGAATTTACTTTCGAAGAGATTGACAACTATTTCCTAAATAGTTCTTTCGTTGATTTAATTGAAAGCAACAAGGCCTTACGCGATAACGAAAGTAGGAGAACATTGCTCAATGGTATGGCGCGTCGAAATATTATTTTCAAAACATTCGAAGACCGCTTTACATTCACTCAAGCATATAAAGTATTTATTGACTTCGCCAAAGAACTTGCATTAAGACGTATCAAAGGTGAACATGAAACGCAAAACACTGAATAATGAAAAAACTAATCTTCACGCTATCTGCAGCAATTGCGTGTCTAATTAGCAATAGCTCAAATGCGCAATCGCTTGAACGCCAAGCAGCACTTGACATCTGTGAATGTTCTCACATCATTGAAAACAATGTTAGCCCAGCATTCAAAGAAATTATCGGATTTAAATTAATTGCGGAAACACAAGAGGAGTTCGACAACGCAATGTTGACCTACATCACCAACAATCCCGATCAAGCAGCGAAAGATATGCAGTGGATGCAAAGCATGAGCGACGACAACGGTGAATTCTTACGTTGCATTTCTAAAATGGAAATGAAGTACGACAACACAGAGCTAGACACTCCAGACATGTACAATTCCGTTATGGTAGAATTGTATGAAATTGAATGTGATTTTGCAGCTGCACTCTTCCTGTTTGGAGCAGAAGTTCAAGAAGTAGAAGTTACTGAAGGCGAGTAATCCTCATTTTGCCAGCACTCAAAGAGCTGATATTCAGCTCTTTTGCTTTTTTTATACACAGTTGTTCATAAAAGTACTACATTTGCGCCGCCTTTAAGGGGCGGGTTTAACTATCACATTTCCTTTTTCTGTTGGCGTAAACAGAATCTAGCTCAGGGAATACGGTCGTCGAATTCAATCCGACATCGGGCGACTAAATAAAATATATGACAACATTTCAAGAACTTGGTCTATCGAAGACCACAGTTTCAGCTATTGCTGAAATGGGGTTTGAGACCCCAACACCAATTCAAGAACAAGCTATCCCGCACATGCTTACAGGCACAACAGACGTTGTTGCACTTGCGCAGACGGGAACAGGAAAGACCGCAGCGTTCGGACTTCCATTGTTAGAGCTTCTTGACTTTCAAAACAAGAAAACGCAAGCTTTCATATTGGCACCAACTCGCGAGTTGTGTGTTCAAATTGCGAAAGACATTCAGCGCTATTCTGCACACACAACCGGAGCGAACGTAGTTCCTGTTTATGGTGGAGCAAGCATTGAAACTCAAATTCGCGAGATCAAGCGCGGCGCACAAATCTTAGTAGGTACCCCTGGTAGAACTTTAGATTTAATTGAGCGCGGAGTAATTGATTTAAGTGCTGTTGATTTTGTAATTCTGGATGAAGCAGATGAAATGCTTCACATGGGATTCAAAGAAGATTTAGATGCTATTTTGTCTGAAACCCCAGAGACTAAACACACTTGGTTATTCTCAGCTACTATGCCTGCTGAAGTTTCGCGCATTGCTCGTAACTACATGACCAACCCAGTTGAAATTACTGTTGGAAGTAAAAACTCAGGTAATGAGAACATTGAACACGTTTATTATGTGACTCACCAACGCGACAAGTATTTGGCGTTGAAAAGACTTGCCGATTTTAATCCTGATATTTTCGCAATTGTATTTTGTAGAACAAAAGCTGAAACACAATCTGTTTCTGAGGCTTTGATTAAAGACGGATACAATGCCGATTCAATTCACGGTGACTTGTCTCAAGCTCAACGTGACAATGTAATGAAGCGTTACCGTAACCGCACACTTCAAATGCTTGTAGCGACAGACGTTGCTGCGCGTGGTATTGATGTGAACGACGTTACACACGTTATTCAGTACAACCTTCCTGACGAAATCGAGAACTACACACACAGAAGTGGACGTACGGCTCGTGCTGGAAAGAAAGGAATTAGCATTGTTTTAATTAACATGAAGGAAAACTTCAGAATTAAGCAATTGGAGAAAATTATTCAAACAACATTTACAAAAGGAACACTTCCTACGCCTGCAGATGTTTGTGAGAAGCAATTGCTTCACTTGGTTAATCGTGTGAAAGAAACAGAAGTGAATCAAGGAAGTATTGGAAAATATTTACCTGCGGTTTACGAAGAATTTGCAGACTTCACGAAAGAGCAAGTGATTCAACATTTCGTTTCTACTGAGTTCAATCGTTTCTTAGAGTACTACAAGAATGCACCAGACTTGAATGTCGATGCATCTCGTGGTGATGCTCGCGGAGCAACACCTGGTGTTGTGAAAATGTACATCAACGTTGGAAAGAAAGATCAATTCACTTTCAACACACTAAAGACCTACATTGCTGAAGCTACTGGAGTAAGTGAACAAGAGATTCCATGGTCTGATTTGAAAGACACCTTCTCTTTGTTTGAAGTACGCACTGCATCTTACGACAAAGTATTGGAAGTATTCAATGCTGGAGTAAAATACCGTGGACGTTCAATCCGTGTTGAATCTCGTGGCAACCAAGAAGCAGGTATCGGACGTGTTCGCATGCGTGGCAACAAGAGCTACAGCGGCGGATATGAAAACCGTGGCAGCAGCGAAAGAAGCTCAGGTGGTGGCGAAAGAAGCTCGGGTGGCGGATACAACCGTGACCGTGGACCTCGCACTGGCGGATCGGACAGAAGCACTTCAGAGCGCAGCTCAGGTGGTGAAAGAAGTTCTGGAGGGAGCTCGGCTGGAAGTTCTAGCGGACGTGCTGGCGGATGGAAATTCAAAGAAGGTGGTGCCAAGAAAAAGAAGTACTAACTTTTAGATAAGACAACAAAAAAGGCCGCAAATGCGGCCTTTTTTAATGCTAAATTCATTCTCTTATTTCTGCTGACCTTCGCTTACTGTTCTGTCTACACTCAATGCCGCTTTCTCAATACGCATGCGTCCTTGGTCTAAACCAATTACCACGGTTGTTTCGTCTACTTCAACAACTTTACCGTGAATTCCTCCTACAGTTACAATCTTGTCGCCAACGCCAACTCCGTCTTGAAACTTCTTCGCCTCTTTCGCCTTTTTCATTTGCGGACGAATCATGAAGAAATACATAATAACAAACATTCCTCCCATCATTAATAACATGGGCATCATACTTTGCTCTCCTTGTGGTGCTTGTAATAAAATCATTTTGTTTTCTATTTTAGTTTGCAAATGTACTCAATTATTGTCGCTGAAATAAACTACTTCAAGCGATCCATTTCCACTCCTGGTCTTGGTGCATCCAAAGCTTGCCCTGACACCTCCCCTTTCAGTTTCAAATAAAAATCACGGGGTAAACCATTCGTCGCAACTTGAATCGTCTTTTCGATGTTACCTGAAAAACCTGCGCTATTAAATTCAACAGTTATGACACCCGATTGCCCCGGCGAAATGGGTTCTTTCGGCCAATCTTTCAAGGTGGTGCAACCGCAGCTTGGCGTTACTTGAGCTATTTGAAGATCTGCCTTCCCCTTATTTACGAATGAATAGGAGTGAACAATCTTCTCCCCTACCGCAACTTTCCCAAAATTAAACTCGGCTTCTTTAAATGAAATCTCAGGCAAATCGCTATGAACTTCTCCATTCTCTGCCGAAGGGAAATTCAACAAATCGGAAGTCACCTTGCGCTCTTTGTTTTCGCATGATGCAAGCAAAATAAATAACGCGAATACCAAATATTTATTCATTGTCATAGGTGTAAGACCCATCGAATTCATCTTCGTCAAAAACCGAATCATCCTCGCCAAACTCATCTTCTTCATCATCTCCATCATCTGATCCTACTGCGACAGCTCCTCCAACAATATCCGATTCGAACATGTCGTGAAACTCTTTGCTATCCTGAGAAGGCGCATCGCCAAATGCAAGCGCAACGCGCGGATAAATAGTACTTGGTTTGTCTTTCTTCACCTCAACTAATTCAATATAAAAAATCCACATGCGCATAAAATCATACACATATAAAATTTTATCGCCTGGCTTCATAACCATGTCAGAAAGTATGGTGGTCGACATGGAAAGCGAATCTTCATCTACGCCCCCCATATCCATTAACGAAATCTCTAACCCCTTACTCCACTCTTCATCACTCAAGTAAAAGCTCGCCATTTCACCTTGTTCGAAATCAAAAGCATCCAATACAGATTTGTGCAGTGTATCGAAATTCGATTCTGTTTCAATTTCAATATCCCGAAACACATCTTTTTCCGTATCCATGATTACACGGAACTTAAACAAATTCACTCCACTATTTTTCTTAGCCATTGACAGACGTTTTTAATTCTTGAATTGTTGTTGAAGGATTCGAACTTGAAAATACAAAATTCCCGGCGACTAAAGCTGTTGCGCCAGCTGCTTTGAGTTTTGATGCATTCGTTGCGTTCACGCCTCCATCTACTTCAATAGCCGGACAGTTCTTCACATTCGCCAACATCGCTTTCAAACGTTCTAGCTTTGAAAAGGTGTTCTCTATGAACTGCTGACCTCCAAAACCTGGGTTAACGGACATAATTAAAATCAAATCAACATCTTCCAACACCTCTTCAATTGCACTCAAAGGAGTGTGCGGATTTAACGCAACGCCGGCTTTCATGCCTTCGGCTTTAATGGCCTGTATGGTTCTGTGCAAATGCGCACAGGCTTCAGCGTGAACAGTCAATATATCGGCTCCTACTGCTTTAAAATCTGAAATGTACTTCTCAGGTTGAACAATCATCAAGTGCACATCCAATGGCTTCTTTGCATGTTTTTTCAGTGCTTTAATGACTGGCATTCCGAATGAAATGTTCGGAACAAATACACCATCCATAACATCTACATGAAACCAATCAGCAGCAGAATCATTGATCATCTCAATGTCACGCTGAAGATTTGCAAAATCCGCCGATAAAACCGATGGTGCAATAAGAACTTCGTTTACTTTTGACATGCTGCAAAGATACATTTCGTTTTGTTAGCTTGAATTATTTTTTATATGGAAGTCGTTGGTTTAACAGGAAATATTGGAGCGGGTAAATCTACCGTGGCGAATATCTTTGTCGCTCTTGGAATTCCTGTATTCAATTCCGACTTAGAAGCCAAGAAAGCCTATGAAATACCTACCATTCAAATTGAAGTTCAGAATATCCTAAGTTCTTCCGACGGTTCTCTGAAAGGTCCTGCGGATGGGATTCAAATAGACTTTTCGAAAGACGCTTGGAAGTCTGAAATTGCTACCGTGATTTTTTCCAATGCTGAAAAAAGACTTCGTCTTGAATCGCTTATTCACACTTATGTTCAGAATGAATTTATTCTTTGGAAAGCTCTTCAGCATTCGAAATACGTGATTCGTGAAGCGGCGTTAGCCAATTCCTTTCAACCCGAAAATTGCGATTGGTTAATCGAAGTTCTTGCGGAAAAAGAAACACGCATGAACCGTGTAACTGAGAGAAGCGGACTAACCGAGGAAGAATTCAGTAAGCGAGATGCTCTTCAACATCGAAACGAGTCTTATCCTTCCAATAAAATCTTTACTATTTCCAACAACAATAACGATCAAATTCTAGCGGAAATACTTAAAATTCACGCACAATTGATAGCTTAAGCGGTTTTTCAATCCGCGTAATTAACAACTCAGCATTGAAAAACATACAAATTCAATGTTCATTCTTGCAAAGAAAACACTTTTTTTGACAAACACTTAATCCAAAGCATTATGGATGTCCGCACTAAAAAATGGGTTTTATTCACTCTGTCAATTGTTAGCGTATACCTTTTCATCTTTAATTGATGAAATCAAAAATCAAAGAGTTCTACTTTGAGTATTTTCCTTGGTTCGTAGATGTCTGGTATTATTTTGTGATAATTATTGTTTTTATTGTCTGTGCAATTATTTGGTTGTAATTTTGAGTTAAGATGGCTCAAAGCAATTTTTACTTCTTAGCACTTAAGCCCAGCCTGCCTGAAGAACTCGCCACGCGGGCAATTCAAGGAAAATTGCTTTTCCCCGAAAACTCCGAAGCAGTTGTAAAGCCCGTTTACTTGCCGCTTTCATTTCAGTTCAACACCAATGATGATGGGATTTTCGAATTAGGAAATGCTCTACAAAAATCGTTATACAACTTACCTAGCTTTACCATAACTCTCAAGAACATTGTATTCAACTCGCTATTCAAGCAAATTTCTATTGAACCTCAAGCTTCTGATGAACTTATCGAATTGTCAGGAAAAATAATAAACGTTTTGTTGGAGTGGAATAATTTCGCGCATTCACCTGTGGCATTTGAATTTCCGAAAGCTGAAGTAGCTATTGCCCGAAGCAATTGGAGTATAGCCAATTTCGAAGAAGCAAAATCAAAAGCCCTTGCACTTCAATTAGAACAATCATGGACCATTGAAACAGTTTCCATGATGGAATGGACCGAACAAGGATGGAATGAGAAATTCTTCTTCCCTTTAGAAGACCAAAGATTACTTCGTAATCAATACAATAGTATCTTGCAAGACAAATAAGTCTTGCATTCATGCCAAAGTCATTCGATAAAAAATTAAGCCTAACCATTTTGGTGGCATCCCTTGGATATTTCGTAGATATCTACGACCTTCAGCTCTTCAATATTGTCAGCAAAGAAAGCTTAAGAGGAATAGGCATCACCGATGAAAACCTCATTAAAACATACGACTACAGTCTCTTTCTTTGGCAAATGTCTGGAATCATATTGGGCGGACTCATTTGGGGAATCCTTGGAGATAAAAAAGGTAGAAAGAAAATACTTTTTGGATCCATTCTCATTTATTCATTAGCCAATATCGCGAATGCCTTTGTTACAAATGTTGAAGTCTATTCCATCATACGTTTTATAACTGGAATTGGACTTGCCGGAGAATTAGGCGCTGCTGTTACCCTCATTAACGAATCCATGTCGAAGGAAAAAAGAGGCATAGGCACCATGATCATAGTAACTATGGGGGCGCTTGGAGCAGTTGCAGCTGTTGGTATTCATAAGATTCATTTCACTATGATGGGACTTGAATCATGGCAAATGTCTTACATCATTGGCGGTTGTTTAGGTCTTGTTCTTTTATTCATGCGCTTTCAAACTTTTGAAAGTGAGATGTTCGATAAGGTGGAGAAACAAAACGTTCAGCGCGGAAATTTCTTCATGCTTTTCAAAACGAAAGACCGCCTCCTACGATATCTTTCCTGCATTGCAATTGGCCTCCCTGTTTGGTTTTGTGTGGGCCTGCTTATTAAATTCTCAGAGAAATTCGCTGCAGTTCTTGAAGTGGAGGGAACCATTGATCCAACTACTTGTATCATCTTTTGTTACCTCGGACTTTCTGTGGGTGATCTCATTTCAGGATTCATTAGTCAATTCATGAAAAGCAGAAAGAAAATCATCTTCTTCTATCTCGGAACAACAGTTATCATTAGCCTTTATTTCCTCCTGGTTCATCACCATTCAGTAAACACGTTCTATGCGTTAGCGGCTCTTCTAGGAGCTACCACTGGCTATTGGGTTTTGTTTGTCTCGAACGCAGCAGAGCAATTCGGAACGAACATCCGCTCAACTGTTGCTTCTACTGTGCCCAACTTCGTACGCGGATCCACTGTTCCAATAGTCTTAACATTCAAATACATAGAGCCTAGCTTCGGAGTCATCAACAGCGCATTAATCATAGGCGGAGTGACCATAGGAATTGCGGCCATAGCCCTTGCCTACTTACCCGAAACATTCGGGAAAAACTTAAACTTCATTGAAGAATAAAATGAAAAAATATTTCGCCGTCGCATGCATTGCCATAATGGCCGCGTGCAAACAAGAACAGTCAGTTATGCAAATTCAACAACCCCAAAACAAAAACATTCATGACACAACATTCGGTTTCTTCGGAAACCAAGTGTACGATGCATTCTTCGGTCTTGAAGATGACGGAAGCGCGCGTACCATTCAGTGGGTGAAAGATGAGCAAGCGCTTACCGAAAAATATTTAAGTGGCGAAAAAATGCGTGTCGATATTCGAGAGCGCTATACTTCCATTTTCAATTTTGAAAAAGTAAGTGCTCCAGACAAACACGGCGATTACTATTTTTTCTGGAAGAACACCGGACTGCAACCGCAAGCGGTGTGCTATGTGAAGAAAGGAATGCGCGGCGCTGAACGTGTATTCATTGATCCCAATGAATTAGACAAAAACGGATTGACAACTTATAGCTTGCTCGACTCTAACGATGATCACACCTTAATGGCTGTGGCGGTTAGCAAGGCAGGAAGCGATTGGAGTAACATTCATCTTTTCAATATTGAAACCGGACAAGAAGTTGAAGCCCCTATTGAATGGGTGAAGTTTAGTGGTGCGTCTTGGTTTGGAAACGGATTCTTCTACAGCCGCTATCCAGAACCCGCTGCAGGAGAAGTTCTGAGTGGTAATAATATGAACCACGCGGTCTACTATCACATCGTAGGAACAAGTCAAGATTCTGACAAGCTTGTTTACGAAGACAAAAACAATCCGACCTACTACAACAATGCAGGATTAAGCGAAGACAAGCGATACTTGTTTATCACTTCTGCTCCAGGAACCGACGGTTACGCTGTATATTACAAAGACATCGCAAATGGTGGCATGAACTTCATTCCGCTCTTTACAGATTTAAGTCACCACAGCTCTGTGGTAGAAGTGGCTATTGACGGAGAACTCATCGTACACACAGATGTGGATGCGCCTAATTACAGATTGGTCAAAGTGAATCCAGGTAATCCGAATCCGAAAAATTGGAAAACAATTATCCCCGAAGACAAGCGTCTATTGGAAGGTGTTTCCACCTGCGGTGGAAAATTATTCCTTCATTACCTCAACATGGCAAACACCGAAATTGAAGCATGTGACTATGAAGGAAAGAACATCAAGAAAATAACACTTCCCGATGGAACCGGCACTGCATCTGGATTCTCTGGCAAGCGTCAAGATAAAACGTGTTACTTCACCTTCACTTCGTTCACCTACCCCGGTGTAATCTATTCTTTCAATGTTGAAGATCTTACCTACGGTGAATATCACAGACCATCGGTCGATTTCAACATGAATGACTACGAAAGCAAACAAGTGCTCGTGACGTCGAAAGACGGAACACAAGTCCCTCTCTTCCTCGTTCATAAAAAAGGACTTGTGTTAGATGGAAATAACCCGACACTGCTCTACGGTTACGGCGGATTCAACATTTCATTAACGCCTTCATTCTCTTCTTCACGCTTAATACTACTCGAACAAGGCGGCGTATTCGCCATGGCGAATCTTCGCGGAGGCGGCGAGTTTGGAGAGAACTGGCACAAAGGCGGAATGCTGTACAACAAGCAAAACGTCTTCGACGATTTCTTGGCTTGCGCAGATTACCTAGTCGAAAACAAATACACTTCAACACAAAAATTAGGAATTGAAGGCGGTTCGAACGGAGGACTTTTAGTAGGCGCTTGCATGACGCAACACCCTGAAAAATTCGCTGTTGCTTTTCCTGCCGTTGGCGTTTTAGACATGCTTCGCTACCATCACTTCACAGTTGGAAAAGGATGGATTCCGGAATACGGAAGCGCAGACGAATCGGAACAAATGTTCAACTACCTCAAAAGCTATTCGCCTTATCACAACTTGAAACCCAACACGAATTATCCTGCTACAATGATTATGACTGCTGACCACGACGATCGCGTTGTTCCTGCACACAGCTTCAAGTTCGCAGCCATGCTTCAAGAATGCACAACGAACGAAAGACCTGCCCTTATTCGCATTGAAACGAGCGCAGGACATGGCGCTGGAAAAAGCACTGAGCAAATCATTGCGGAACAAACTGACAAGTGGACCTTCTTCTTCAAAAACGTTGGACACAATTATTCTTTGAAATAACACTCCGGAAATAAGACTATCTTTGCACCCCAAAAATACATCGCCGTGCTATCAGTAAATAACCTATCGCTTCGTTTTGGAAAACGAGCTCTCTTCGAAGAAGTAAACCTAAAATTCACACCAGGACATTGTTATGGCGTGATTGGCGCTAACGGTGCTGGGAAATCTACTTTTTTGAAAATTCTTTCTGGAGAAATTGATCCAACCACCGGAAAGGTTGTTATGGACGCTGGCGTTCGTATGAGTGTGTTAAAACAAAACCACTTCGAATTCGATGATGTGCCTGTATTACAGACCGTTCTTATGGGAAACCGCAAGCTTATGGATGTCATGCAAGCGAAAGATGCCATTTACGCGAAAGAAGACTTCTCTGATGCAGACGGTGTAAAAGCCGCTGAACTAGAAAATATTTTTGCTGAAATGGACGGTTGGAATGCAGAAAGCGATGCGGCTCAATTGTTAAGTAATTTGGGTATTGCTGATCATTTGCATGCCGACTTAGTTCACACCCTTAGCGGAAAAGAAAAAGTTCGCGTATTGCTTGCGCAAGCGCTATTCGGCAACCCTGAAATATTGTTGCTCGATGAGCCTACGAATGACTTAGATGTTGAAACCATTTCTTGGTTGGAAAACTTCTTGGCCGATTTTCAAAATACAGTAATTGTTGTTTCTCACGACCGTCACTTCTTAGACGCCGTGTGCACAAACATCGTAGACATAGACTTCAGTAAAATTCAATTGTACACCGGAAACTACTCGTTCTGGTATGAGAGTAGCCAATTGGCCGCTCGTCAGAGAAGCGATCAAAATAAAAAAACGGAAGAAAAGCGTAAAGAACTTCAAGACTTCGTAGAACGCTTCAGTGCGAACGCTTCTAAATCAAGACAAGCAACTAGTCGAAAGAAATTATTGGATAAACTTGTTATCGATAATATTCAACCAAGCACGAGAAAATATCCAGGTATTATTTTCAAACCCGAGCGCGATTGCGGTGATCAAATCTTGCGTGTTGAAAATCTTTCGAAGGTGAATCCAGATGGAAGTGCGCAGTTTAAAAATGTAGAATTTACCTTAATCAAAGGCGATAAAGTAGCCGTTCTTTCAAAAGATCATTCCGCCATTACTTCATTCTTTCAAATCATTAACAACTTGGAAGAAGCAACTACAGGAACTGTTGAATGGGGAAGTACAATTACCACAGCTTATCTTCCAAACAACAACGAAGATTTCTTCAAATCTGACGATAATCTTATCGATTGGTTGCGTCAGTTCTCGGTAGACAAAGACGAAACCTACGTGCGAGGTTTCTTGGGCAAAATGCTATTCAGTGGTGAAGAAGTATTGAAGAAATGTACTGTTCTTTCTGGAGGAGAAAAAGTGCGTTGCATGGTTTCTCGTATGATGCTAGCCAATGGCAACTGCCTTATGCTAGATGAGCCTACGAATCACTTGGACTTAGAGTCTATTACGGCGTTCAACAATGCTATGAAAGACTGGAAACACAATGCACTCTTCACATCGCATGACCATGAGTTCACCGAAACGGTAGCGAATAGAATTATTGAAATTACTCCGAAAGGAATAATTGATAAGCGTATGTCTTACGACGAATATTTGGCAAACGAGCAAGTTAAAGAAGCGAGAAAGAATTACTACGATTTATAGCGCCGTGGCGGGCTCTTCAATTTCCTGAGAAAAAGCTACAACAGTCTTAATTTCTGGAACCGCAGATTTAATTGCTGCTTCAACGCCTGCCTTCATAGTCATGTGTGATTTGCTGCAACTTGTGCATGCACCTGTCAACTCAACTATTACAGTCATTTCGGGAGTCACTTCCTTCAACTCAATTCCGCCTCCGTCTGCTTCCAAATAAGGTCGAATGGAATTGAGCGCTTCGTTCACACGTTGAAACAATGAATCTATTAACATATTATTCTTGGGTTGCAGGTTTACGGAATGGCAACAAGCGCAATTCTTTTTCAAAGTTAATTAAAAACGCTTGCCAATAGCGTGCTGCAGTAGTATTGTCTTGAAGAACCGAAGGTCTTCCTACATCCCCAGCTTCGCGAATACTCTGAATCAATGGAATTTCGCCTAGAACAGGGAGGTTCAAGCTTTCTGCTAATCGCTTCGTTCCTCCTTCACCAAAAATAAAATACTTATTCTCGGGCAATTCCGCTGGAGTAAACCACGACATGTTTTCTACTAATCCCAATACCGGAATATTTACTGCTGGCAATTGGAACATCGCGATTCCTTTCCGAGCATCGACGAGTGCAACTTCTTGCGGTGTGCTTACCACAACAACAGCAGAAATTGGCAAGGTCTGAACAATACTCAAATGAACATCTCCTGTACCTGGCGGAAGATCTACAACCATGTAATCCAATTCTCCCCATTCCACATCGGTGATCATTTGATTCAAAGCTTTAGTGGCCATTGGACCGCGCCATACAACGGCTTGGTCTCCTTCAGTAAAAAATCCAATACTCAGCACCTTCACGCCATGGGCTTCTACAGGAGCCATTACTTTCTTCCCGTCTACTTCAATAAGTCTTGGCTTTTCCAACACCACATCAAACATTGTTGGAACCGATGGCCCGTAAATATCCGCATCTAACAGACCAACTTTATGTCCCAATGCGGCAAGACCCGCCGCTAAATTTGAAGAAACCGTGCTCTTTCCTACACCACCTTTTCCACTTGCTACAGCAATGATATGTTTTACCCCTGGAAGAATTCTACGCAATTCGCCGCTTCGTTCTTCACCTGAAATGGCTTCAACATGAACTTTCACTTCAAATTCGTTTCCTAACACACGTTGAATTGCAAACACACACGCTTCGCGCATACGTTGCTTAGCGTGCATTGCAGGATTGCTCACCTTCACTTCCAATTCAATTTTGTTTCCCTCTACGCGAATAATCTTAACCATGTTCAGGGATACGATATCCTTTTTTAAATCGGGCTCCTGAACATTTCCCAACGCTTCTAAAATGGCTGCTTTTGAGACACTCATTGTTTTATTTTTTCGGCATTCTTGCCTGTATATATTTAATCTTTCTCCCCTCTTTCAACCACATTTGCTCGTAGAATGTTCTAATTTCTAGAACATCTTTCAATTTCTCATCAATGGTATTTAGAAAACCTGATTCATAAATGTTATCATCATGAAAAACAATCTCTGCACCCATTAACGGTATTTCACGCAAAGCTCGTTCATATAAGGCCGGATTGTCGTGCTTAATATGAACCAACCCTTCAGACTTCAACATGCGTTCATAACGCTTCATATAGAATTCTGAAGTAATTCTTCTGTTACCATCGTGATCATTCGGCATCGGATCTGAAAACGTAAGCCAAATTTCATCCAATTCATTGTCATCAAAAAACGCATCAATGAACTCAATTCTAGCACGCAAAAAAGCTACATTCGTCAACCCCATTTCAAGCGACTCTTTCGCTCCTTTGTGGAAACGATGTCCCTTGACGTCTATGCCTAAATAATTCTTATCTAAATTTCTTTGCGCTTGACCAACAGCGTACTCTCCTTTCCCACAGCCCAATTCAACAACAAGCGGATTATTGTTTTTATAAAAATCTTCTCGCCACAACCCTTTCATGAAAGTCGCATTCTCCCGAATAATGGGCATTAAATTCGGTTCGAACACATGAGGAAACGTCTTGTTTTCAGCCCATCGTTTTAACTTATCCTTTGCCATATTAATTCGCTAGAAAAACACTTTTCCATGCTTCTGGAAGCACTTGTGTAGCTTTGTTTTTATGATTGAAACAAACCAAAACTGACTTTCCTGACGCGCACAGACGTTCACCTACAACAACTCTATAACAAACCGAGAAACTTTTACTTCCCACATGTTCCACCCACAACCGAATGTTCATTCGGTCATTCAGAAATACGGGGTAGATATAATCAATTTCATTTCGAGCAACGATAACTCCGTCTTCGTTCCAATCCCAAATGCGCGCTACTCGTTCCTTAAAATACGCCATACGAGCCTGCTCGAAATAACTGAAGTACACGGCATTGTTCACATGCCCCATCGCATCTATATCCGCAAATCGAATCTCAACAGTGGTTTCAAAAATATCTTTCCCTTCTGGCTCTTCCATAGCATTATTTTAGAGCACAAAGATAATTCCGAGCGGCAGTTCTATTTAGAAAAAACTTGGTATCCGTATGGAGCTAATGCTCTCTGATTTCTCGAGTACAACGAGAACGTTTCACTATTGAAAATGCTTCTAAAATCTCCATCAGGAACCTCATCGGTGAAGTTGAACACTTGAGGCTTATCAGAAAAGTTTAAAAGCACAACTACCTGGCGATCTCCATTGGTGCGAACATAGGCATAAAGCAAATCGTCGTTAGAAGTTTTCAACTTCTTGAAACCTCCTCCAAACTCGCCGTTCCATAGAGCTGGATTATCGTGATGCACCGCAAGTAATCGCTTATAAAAATCACTATTCACATAATTATTGAAGTAGGCTGTGTCTTTATCGAAGAAGCGCAAACGCTTGGCATTTCCTTTTGCATCCACTTCGCCACCTTCTTGAGAAGTGTACACCAATGGCATACCTTGAAGAGTTAAGGACAGGACGTCGAATAACTTGCGTTTCAATCCGTATCGCTCACCACCTGTTCCATTCCAAGTATTCTCATCGTGATTCGTTGTGAACCCCATGCGGTAGGCGCTCTTTTGAAAAGCTGTATCCGATTTAGCCATGTATTCATCAATCGCATAAAGAGACTTCTCTCCTTTCGCTATGCCGTTCATTATGCTCAATAATTCCCAGCTGTAAGACATATCAAATGCTTTTAGATGATGGTCTTTTTGTTCGGCCTCAGCCAGCATAAAGACAGGCTTAATTGCATCTAAAGCAGCGCGCGTGTCATTCCAAAATTCTGTAGGCACGTTCATCGCTACATCGCAACGATAGCCGTCAATATCACAATCTCTTACCCAATACTCCATAGCTCGAATCATTTCCTTACGAAGTTCCTGATTGTCATAATTCAAATCTGCAACGTCAGACCAATCTGGAACAGGAGGAACAATATTTCCATTTGCATCATGAGTATACCAATCCGGATGTTGAATTACCCATGGGTGATCCCAAGCTGTGTGATTCGCAACCCAATCGAGAATAACATACATACCCAACTCGTGAGCCTTTTTCACCAGACGCTTGAAATCTTCCGTTGTTCCGAATTCTGGATTAACACCAGTATAATTCTTCACACTGTAATAACTTCCTAGAATTCCCTTTCTGTTTAGCTGTCCGATCGGATTAATTGGCATAAGCCATAAAATATCAACACCTAAAGAATCTATGCGCGGCAAATCTTTTTCCAAAGCAGCAAACGTTCCCGCAGCAGTATGCTGACGCACGTTTACTTCATAAATAGTAGCGTTTTTAGACCAACTAGGATGACGAACAACTTTAGTTTCAGAATAGCCTATTTGCTTGGCTTCAGAAGTGTAATCTTGATTTTTAGTTACGCCACAACTTGCGAATGCCATTGCCAATAAAACAAATAAATAATTTTTCATGTGGAAGAAATACTTAGTGTCAAATATACACGAAGAACAACCTGCTTTTAACGAAGAATTTTCCACAACCGAATGGACCCGTCATCACTTGCGGAGAGTAAAAGACCGTTTTTAAGAAAATGTAACGCGTTCACGCTTCTTGCATGCGCTCCTCCACATAGAAAATCTAGCGTTTTTGCATCCCAAACCTTTATTTCTTTATCTCGACTTCCGGTAACAAAAACATGACCTTTCGGATGGAAGACTATCGCATAGACATTTGCTTTGTGTGCTGTAAAATTCATGATCGAATCAAACTTCTTTTTCGTATTCCAAAGATGAATTTCTCCGTCTCTTCCACCAGTTAATAGCACACTCTTTTTCGGATGGAAAGCGCAAGAGGCAACTCCCAAATCATTGACCTTCTTTTTTTCTATTGAATTAAAAAAAAAAGGATCTACAATTTCCATTTCACCATTTGAAAATGGAAAAGCTAAAGTCTTTTCCTGCATATGAAAAGCAAATCGACGAATCTTAGCATCAGAAAGCGGAATTGTTCGGGAATAGCTTGCGTCTTGTCGGTTCCACTCTATAGCATTCCCATCGGCACCTACACTTATTACTTTATCTTCAATTATTTGAATATCGAAAACTCCACCAGGGTGAACGTTGTAGTTTTTAATTTCTTTTTTTTGTTCGATGTCAACGACACCAATCGTGTTTTGCTGGCAACCAATCCATAAAAACTTAGTAGTTTCGTCATAAAGCAAAGAGAATACAGCACCGTTTGCCTTTACCCGAATTTCAGAAGACACCCCGAATTCTGTATTCCACTCAGAAACCAATCCGTTTGCAGAAGCTGTAAAAAAAGAATCGGTACGGGTGCCGCACGTAATAGCGTACAACGGGGTTTTCAAATCCCTGAACGAATCGAGCAATTCAAGCTTCATAGAGCTAATGTAAAATAAAAAAGGGACCGAAGTCCCTTTTTAAAGTAAGTCAAAAGCGTATTGAATCAATATCCTTGACGAAATCCACCTTCTCTACGGTTAGTAGATGTGCGTGGACGGTCTTCAGCTTCTTTAACGTTGATCTTGCGACCTTTCATTTCGGCTTGGTCCAATGCATCAATTGCATTGCGTGCTTCAGCGTCATCTGACATTTCAACAAAACCAAAACCGCGTGAACGACCGGTATCACGGTCAGTAATCACTTTAGCAGAAGCTACTTCACCATACTGTGTGAAGATTGCTTGGAGCTCATCGCTCGTTAGACTGTAGTTCAGTCCAGAAACAAAAATGTTCATAAAAAAAATAAAATTAATTAATGCTTACTCCTCATCTAAACTGTAATTCCGAAGATTTTACAAGAAGAAACAAATCGGTAAGCTCCAACAAAGATAGACGAATTTTTGAGATTAGCAAGAAAAATAACAAATTCCTCAATCCACGAAATTTAACTCCACTTCGTATCCGGCATGAGAGCGAATGTTCAAAACTTGCTGATTTTCGAAAATCAAATATTGGCCTACAATTCCCTTCAAACAACCCTCATATACATTTTCTGGAGACAGCTTCCATGCCTTTGGGTTAACTGGACGATCCTCGCAAGGAAATTGAATGCTCCATACCTTGTCTTCATTATCTATAAAATCTTGAAAAGCATCAGGGATCTCAAAGAGCAAATTCTCTTTCGCAGCAATTAGATCTGAACTTTCCATGAACAAAGGTTGAAGCATTCCTTTCCAATTCGATTTGTCTGAAACATGTTCTTTCAAAAGGACTTCTAATTCTCCAGCCAGTTGTCTATATGGAACCCGCGCGAAGACTAAACCTTGTCGCGCGCCTTGATCAATCCATCGCGAAAACAAATTCCGTTCAGAGGTCACCCCTACTTTCAAACCTGAAGTAAAAGAAAGATAAACTACATGAGGAATGAGATGATTGTCGCGCTCCCATTCCATGTCTCCGCGCAAGGCAATGCCCTCATGAGCTTTGCACAACTCGGGATGAATAATGCAGGGCGATGCGTTAGATGAATCTTGAAAGCCATTCCAGCACAATCCCTCTCCGAATGTCTTGTTCAATTTTTCACCGTGTAGAACACATCGAATATCACCTGTTGATGAGAGCCGTATTTGTTTTCCGATGAGTTCATTCAAATTAATTTCCCCCATCAAATTTAAGTTCTCGTAGAGAGGAAGAACATATTGCGCTTGCCCCTTTTCAGACAAGCTCGTTCGCATTTTTCGTAAGTGTGTTTTCATTATTTTGAAACAAAGAAAAAGAATACTATTTTCGTTTTAACAAAACCTTTTACTCATGAAGAAAAAATTACTCTCACTTTTTGCCTTTGGAGCTGTTTTAACCGCTTCAGCACAAAATATTTTATTTGAAGACAACTTTGACTCTTATACTGTTGGGTCAGGCGTTGTAGCGCAAAACACAAACTGGGCTTATTGGAGCGCAGGAACTGCCTCAGACGCCGATGTGAGCTCTAACTTCGCCAGTAGCGGAGCTAACAGCGCTAATATTAGCGGCACAGCCACTGATTTGGTTTTACCTATTGGACCTTTCACAACGGGTAAATATGACGTTAAATTTAAAATGTTTTTACCTGCCGGAGCAGGAGGGTATTTCAATGCTTTGCACACATGGTCCGGTTCTTCAACTGCTTATCAATGGGCTTGTGATGTCTTCTTTGACGGAACAGGAGTTGCTACATGGACAACCGGTGGTGCTCAAGGGGGTGCTGTAACTGTTGGAACAGATGTTTGGTTCGATGTTCAAGTTACTGCTGACATGGACAATGATCTTGGAAGATTATATCTCAACGGTATTGTTGCTAACGAATGGCAATGGAGTTTAAACAACGCAAACGGTGCCGCGGGAACAAATGCAATTGCTGCTTTTGATTTTTACGGCACGAACACTGCCGGATCGGCTGGTAATTATTATATCGACGATGTTCAAGTGATTGAGTCTACCGGTGTTGCGGTTAAACCTTTGGCTTCTGAAACGATTTCTAAGGTTTCTATCTATCCGAACCCAACGAACTCAAATTTCAGCATTGAAATTCCCGAGAATTTCGTTGGTGGCGAAATTAGCATCATTGATCTAACTGGAAAAGTAGTGATGAAGGATCGCATTGCGCAAAGCGCTCTTAAACGTTTTGATGTATCAAATTTGAACGACGGAATCTATTTGATACGCATGAACAATGGTTCGGCTCAATTCACTGATCGCCTTGTAAAGAAGTAACAAACTTTTTTCGTTGAAAGGAGCCAATTCGTTGGCTCCTTTTTTTTTATTTTTGGACCAATAGTTGAACAGGCCTAGTCGCTATTCAAATCTTTTGAAAGAATTCAATCGCAAAAAGCAACGAATACTTAACTTTGAACGTCTATTAGAGAGTTATTAAATTTATGAAAGCGAAAATCTTATTCTTCCTTCTTATTTCCTTAAGCGTTTCCGCAAGCGCTCAATCTAAAAAAGCTGAATTGCCATATTCCATCAAAGGAAAAATTGAAGGTCTTCAAAATGTAGATATTTATCTCGCCAACTATTACGGAAACAAATTGTACTACAACGACACCTGTCATGTAGACGCAAAAGGGAACTACGAATTCGCAGGCAAACCATTCAATGAATGTGGGAAATACGCTTTGGTTATGCCTGGACCTCGTTATTTTGACTTTATAGCTTCTGACGAACAAACTGTTATTAACTGTTCTGCAGACGCTGATTTGAGCAAAATAGACGTCATTCAATCTAAAGAAAACAAACTCTTCTTTGAATACATCCGTTATATCAACAGCAAACGTAATTTACGCATGCCCATTGACAACTGCCTCAACGATTCCTTGAAATCAGAAGCAGATAAAAAACCATGTATGGAAGAACTTACCAAATTGAATAACGAGGTAATTAATTACCAAAAGGAACTCATTAAAAACAACAGCACTTCTCTATTCGCGAAATACTTGCGCATGGGTATGGAAGAAGATATTCCTAACGCTCCTTCAAATATTGCCGAAGATAAAAAGCAAGAGTGGCAATACTACTGGTACCGTCATCACTATTGGGATCGTTGCGACTTGAAAGATCCACGCGTGGTTCGCGATGGAGCATTCCACAAACTTGTTGAGGATTACATCACTAAAACACTTCCTCAAATTCCTGATACTGTTTGCGCCGAAGTTCAAAAAATTATTACCGCAACGGCAGGAAATGAAGAATCTTTCAAGTACATTACTCACTTCGCGACCTACACTGGAGAAACTTCAAAAATTATGTGTATGGACGAACTGTTCGTATTCATGATTGACAATTACTACTCAAAAGGAATGTGCAATTGGGTGAAGGAAGATAAGTTGAAAGAGATGAAAGAAGCTGCAGATAAGAAGCGTGATTGTCGCTGTGGTGAAAAGGCCCAGGACATTATTCTTCCCGACACTTCTGAAAAGAATTGGGTATCTATGTTCAAATCGCGTGGCGAGTATACGCTAATGGTTGTGTGGGAAAGCTCTTGCGGACATTGTAAAAAAGAAATTCCTCTTCTACTCGACTTATACCACAAATACAAAGACAGAGGCTTCGTGGTTTACGCAATTGGTAACGACTATGAGAACAACAAATGGGTTGATTTCATTAATGAGCATAAGCTCGATTGGATTAACGTAAGTGACACTCCTGAAATTATGAAGCAGGAAAAAGCAACCGAACTAATCTATAGCGGTGTGACGACATTGAAGAGTTTGAATTACCGCACAACTTGGGACGTAACAAGCACTCCTAAAGTTTTCCTAATGGACAAGGACATGAAGATTATTGCGAAGTCTCTGGGCGCAGAACAACTCGATGAGCTTCTTGAGAATCTTTATAAAGGCGAGAAAGTTGAAACGAATAAGTTTCAAGAAACCGAATACGAAGACGTTAACACACCTCACAAATAAAGAGTGAGTCACTTCGACTATTTGCGCACAGGCATGCTTCGTAATGAATTAGATGTTTATGTGGAAATGTGGATTGCGAAGCCAAATGAAATAAAGCAATTTATTTCTGAATTCAATGAATTAACGCAAACGCAGCAACGCAAAGGCGTTTGGATTCTCGATCATCTTTCGCAGAAGAATGCTGCGGCGGTTCAGCCTTATCGAGATTATTTATATGAATTGATTACACACTCAAAAGACTCTTCTGTTCGCAGAGAGTCTTTTGGCATTTTATACAATCTTGAACTTACGGAGGAGCAAGACGGAAGAATGCTCGAAAGAGCCTTCTGCACGCTAAGTTCGTTCGATGTAGAGACAGCAGAAAGGCTTTGTGCTATTCATTGGGTTTTGCG
>JBILTF010000082.1:0-10514 GCA_044371675.1 Flavobacteriales bacterium | reverse complement strand
TGTGTTAGGCCTGCCGCTAGCGTTCATCCTGAGCCAGGATCAAACTCTCCATTGTAAATTGTTCAATCTTGTGGCTCAATAATTTAACCTGTTATCTGCTGCATTATATCAAAGAACTTTTTCTATTTTATTTAATCCCGTTTTCAACCTTCGTTGATGCGTTTACTAAACTTTTTCTTAACCTTAAATTCACATTGTTCCTTTAAAGCGGACGCAAAAGTACTCATAATATTCATCCGTGCAAGACTTTCAGTAAAATAATTTCTGTTTATTTACTCGACTTCTACGCAACACACTCAAAAATAACATCCTATAGAAAAAACTTTTTTCGTTTTATTTTATTACAATCGCTTTCCACCGCGAAATACAACACCGTTTATGATGGTTTGATCCACTTTAGCTCGTAACATTTCTTTCTCCGATGCCTTCAAAATATCTAAATTCAACACGGTGAAATCTGCCAACTTTCCAACTTCAATAGATCCCTTTTCCGCTTCTTCAAAGTTCGATACTGCCGCCCAAACTGTCATTCCATAAAGCGCTTCCAAAGCACTTAACGATTCATTCACTGCGAATGTTTCACTTCCCTCTTTAAACTCCTTCCGGAAAACAGCCGTGTAAAAAGTACGCAAGGGATCCATTACCTCAACTGGAAAGTCTGTGCCTAAGGCCAACATATTTGAATAACCTAACAATCGTTTATAGTTATAAGCATATCTCAAACGTGACACTCCCAAACGCGACAAAGCCCAAGGAGCGTCGCTAATGGCATGCGTAGGCTGAACACTAGGTATAACGCTGTATTGCTGAAACAATGCGAAATCGGAAGAGTCTACCACCTGAGCATGCTCAATTCTCCAACGCTTGTCGTTCACTCCTTCCAACAACTCGCCATACCACTTCAACACAACTGCATTTGCACTGTCGCCTATTGCATGTGTCAAAACCTGAAATCCACGAGCATAGGCCGCCGCGAAACGAAAACGAAAATAACTCGCGTCGTTTAACAATGCTCCCTTCGTAGTTAGAACATCTGCATACGCTTGTTTTAAACAGGCGCCACGACTACCTAAAGCCCCATCTGCCATGAATTTTATGCTTCGTATTTTCAACATGGAAGAAGCTGTGTCTGGACCTCTTTCCATCCAATATTGAAAGTCTTTGTCGGAAGCATTCAACATTGCATAAACTCGCAAATGAAAGTCTCCGCTTTTTTGAAGTGAATCAATAATTTTCAAATCGTCTGTATCTATTCCGGCTTCATCAATAGTCGTCAATCCAGCTGCTATACAGTCGCTTTGACCTTCAATTAAAAGTGCTGCCTTTTCTTTGTTTGAAGCTAGTGGAATTACATTCAAAACCTTGGTCATGTCGTTGTCTAACAGTACCCCATTTTCCACCTGAACTCCTGCCCTTCTCATAGCTTCGTCGTTGGCTATTGCAGCGTGCCCGTCTATGCGAATAAGAACCACTGGTGTTTGTGGAAATAAATTATTCAATGCTGAATTCGTTGGAATACCGTCTGAACGTACATTTCCTTCCGACTGTGATGTCCAATCGTTCTGATCCCATCCCCTTCCAATTAACCATCCGCTTGCTCGTTTAACAGGAAAGTTTTTGCACTTCTCAACGATTTCATTCCATGAATTTGTTCCAACTAAATCGAGATCGTTTTTCATTAATGAATACCCCAACAAATGCGCGTGAGCGTCTATGAATCCGGGGTAAACATGTTTCTTTTCCATATCATATATGGAAGCCGATTTATAACCGTTAAGAATTTCGTTTTCCGGCCCTACTGCCACTATTTTTCCACCGCGAACAGCAACGGCTTCATAGGTGTCGCTGTTGGCGTTTAAGCTGTGAAAAGTTCCGTTGTGAAGAATAAGATCTACTTGTTCTTTCGGAGAGCAGCTCGCGAATGCGATGCTTACAATTACTATAAAAAAATATCGCATTTTATTTTCTATAAACCACATTCGCATTGGGCTGTGCCGTTGGCATAATAACCAATTCTTGAATGCAGACGTGTTCAGGTAAATTCGATAAATACCAAACGGTGTTGGCAATGTCTTGTCCGTTCAACGGTGTGAATCCTTTATACACAGCATCGGATGTTTCTTTATTCTGATCGAAACGAACCATACTGAATTCTGTTTCCGCAGCGCCGGGAGCAATCTCTCCAACACGCACGCCATATGCAGCGGCTTCAAGACGCATACTTTCCGAAAGCATTTTCACGGCCGCTTTAGTGGCGCCGTATACATTTCCACCTACATATGAATTTCTTCCCGCAACAGAACCGGTGTTAATGATGTAACCACTGCCCCGCTCTTTCATGATAGTCAATACCGCTTTCGCGACATACAAGAAACCTTTGATATTAGTATCTATCATTTCTTCCCAATGATCTAGATTCGCATGAATCAACTCGTCTTTCCCGCGAGATAATCCCGCGTTGTTGAAGAGAACATCTATATGTTTGAATGAAGGTGGAAGGGAGTAAAAAAAAGAAAAGACTTCCTTTTCATTTTGAACATCTAATGAATGAATCAAAAGTTGATCATAGCCGCTTGATAATGCCTGCAATTCTTTCAAAGGCTCTAACCTTCTGGCAAGCGCGATGACCTTCCAATTGTTTTTCAAAAATAATTCAGCGGTGCATTTTCCAAATCCGGAACTGGCTCCCGTAATGCAGACTGTCTTTTGCATGGCTTAGTTGAATTTCACCAAAACAGATTCAATAATACTTGCGGCTTCTTCGCAACGCTTTTCAGCGCGTGCCATGAGTCCGAAAACTTCTTGTTGCTTAATGAGTTCAATGGGATCGGCTCCATCACTGAATAGCTTCGCAATCGAAGTCTCCTGAAGCTCGTCCATTTTACGCTCTAGTTCGCGGATTGCAGCAATTCTCTTTCTAGCCGATTCAGAATATCTGAATTTCTTCAGGTTTTCCATCAACTCCTCCAACACTTTCGTGCTGTCCCAAATCACTTGTGCCATTTCACCAAAAACAGCGGGAATGTTATGAATTTTGTACAATTCAATGCGCTTGGAAACTCCGTACATATCGTCAACGATGTCATCAATTACAATGGCCAATTGATACACCTCTTCTCTATCGAAAGGCACATTGAAATTGGCCTCAACTTCTAACTTTAGAGCATCTGTCAAATCGTCGCCCACGTGCTCCAAATCATAAATCTCACTGTGCAACTGAATGCGTTTTACACTGTCAACTTCAAATGATTCCTTCAGTATTTTCGCAGTGCGAACTGCATTTGTAACAGCAGCTTGAAAAAGCGGGAAACACTTCTTGTCTTTAGGCACTAATGCTTGAAGAATCGAATTCAGGTTAATGGACATTTCACATAAATTTTAGAGCACGAATGTAAGGTCAAAAAGTTATTTCAATGTGACCAAATTGTTTTGATTCGTATTAAAGTTGAATTACCTATTTTTGCGTTCTAATCAAATTTCAAAAAGAATGAGTTGGTTCACTAGAAAAAACAAAGGTATTACCACGCAGAATCAAGAGAAGAAGGAAATTCCAGAGGGGTTGTGGTACCAATGTCCCGAGTGTAAGCACGTCGTTACAAGTGAGCAGCACGCTGAACACGATTGGGTTTGCGAAGCTTGCGAGTATCACGAGAAAATTGGATCGCTTCAGTATTTTTCTATCTTCTTTGATGAGCATGAGTGGGTTGAAGTAGCTGAGCACATGAAAAGCGCTGACCCTTTAACGTTTACAGACACGAAGAATTATAAGGATCGTATTAAGACGACCATTGCGAAAACCGGATTGAAAGATGCGCTGCGCGTTGGTTTCGGAAAGATTGAACATGAGAATGCTGTAATTGCCTGTATGGACTTTGCCTTCATTGGTGGTTCTATGGGTTCTGTAGTTGGAGAGAAATTCGCGCTTGGTGTAGATAAGGCTATCGAAGAACACTGTCCGTTTATCTGTATTTCAAAATCGGGCGGAGCTCGTATGATGGAAGCTGGATTTTCTTTGATGCAAATGGCGAAGACCTCTGCTAAGTTGACCCAGTTGGCTGCGGCTGGACTTCCGTATATATCTATCTTAACTGACCCGACGACTGGCGGAGTTACAGCATCTTTCGCGATGTTGGGAGATTTAAATATTGCTGAACCAAAGGCCTTGATAGGATTTGCGGGACCACGTGTGGTGAAGGAAACCATTAAGAAGGACTTACCGGCAGGATTCCAAAGTTCTGAGTTCGTTTTGGAACACGGATTCCTTGACTACATTGTTAAGCGGACTGAAATGAAGAAGCGTTTGGCGCTTACCTTAAGTCACTTAAAATAAATCTTGCATTCACGAAAAGAAATTTCGTATCTTTGCACCCCACTTTCAAGAAAAGTAACATTTACTTGGAGGCTCACATAATAATCACTAAAAAAGTATTGGCATGTACCTTACAACAGAAAAAAAACAAGAGATTTTCGCTAAACACGGTAAATCTGCAACAGACACAGGTAGTTCAGAAGGACAAATCGCTTTGTTCACCTACCGTATTGCTCACTTAACTGAGCACCTAAAGAAGAATAAAAAAGATTACGGCACACAACGTTCGTTGATTGCATTGGTTGGTAAGCGTAGAAGCTTATTGGATTATTTGCAAAAAGTTGACATCGCTCGTTACCGTGCAATCGTAAAAGAACTTGAATTACGTAAGTAATATACAGGCATAAATCAAAGAAAAGGCAATCTAACAATTGCCTTTTCGCGTTTTTTCTTAGAACTATATATCCGAAAATAAAAGAATGAAAATCGAAGCAATCACAACGACCATTGACATGGGTTCTTCTGCTCCAATTACCATTGAAACTGGTAAGTTAGCGAAGCAAGCACATGGCTCTGTAGTCGTTCGTCAAGGAGATACGATGCTCCTTGCAACCGTTGTAGCCAACGAAGAAGCAAAAGAAGGATTAGACTTCCTTCCTCTAACGGTAGAGTACCGTGAAAAATACGCCGCTGTGGGTCGTTTCCCAGGTGGTTATTTCAAACGTGAAGCACGTCCATACGACGACGAGATTTTAGTTTCTCGTTTGATCGACCGCGCTTTACGCCCAATGTTCCCTGAAGATTTCCACAGTGACACACAAGTTGTGGTGTCTTTGATTTCTGCAGATACAGAGCACATGCCTGATAGTTTAGCTGGACTTGCTGCATCTGCAGCAATTGCAGTTTCAGATATTCCTTTCAACGGCCCTATCTCTGAAGTTCGTGTTGCACGCATCAACGGAGAATTCTTTGTAAACCCTACTCGCTCTCAATTGGCACTTGCCGATTTAGACATGATGATTGCAGGTAGTGGAGACAGCATTGTCATGGTTGAAGGAGAAATGAAAGAAGTGTCTGAAGAAGTTATGGTTGAGGCCATTGCTATTGCCCACGCTGCTATTCAAATTCAAGTTAAAGCTCAGTTGGAATTGGCATCGAAGGTTGAAAAGGCGACTGTAAAGCGCGAATACAACCACGAACCAAAAGACGAAGAGTTGAAGAAGAAAGTATGGGACGAGTGTTATGACAAGTTCTATGTTGCTGTTAAGACTCCATCTGGAAAGAAAGAGAGAAGCGCAGCGTTTCACCAAATTGAAGAGGAGTTTTTCGCTCAATTCACTGCGGAAGAAAAATCGGCAAATGCATTCTTGTTCAAGAAATATACCCACGATTGTTTGAAAGACGCTATGCGTCGCATGATTCTAGACGATGGTATTCGTTTAGATGGTCGCGATACACGCACTATTCGTCCAATCTGGTGTGAAGTGGATTATTTGCCAGGTGCTCACGGATCAAGTGTTTTCACTCGCGGTGAAACACAGTCTTTGACTACGCTTACTTTGGGAACTAAGCTTGACGAGCAATTCGTGGATGGTGTTGTAAATCAACGTAACGACAAGTTCTTGTTGCACTACAACTTCCCACCATTCAGCACAGGTGAAGCACGTCCGATTCGTTCAACCGGTCGTCGTGAAATTGGACACGGAAACCTTGCACTTCGTGCATTGAAGCCTGTTCTTCCTGAAACTGAAAAATGTCCTTACACGATGCGAATTGTGTCTGACATTTTAGAATCGAACGGATCTTCATCTATGGCTACTGTTTGCGCAGGTACACTTGCATTAATGGACGCTGGTGTTCCTATTACTTCTCCAGTATCTGGAATTGCAATGGGATTGATCACAGATGAAAACGGAAAATATTCAATCTTATCAGATATCCTAGGAGACGAGGATCACTTGGGCGATATGGACTTCAAAGTAACTGGAACTTCGAAAGGAATTACAGCTTGCCAGATGGACATTAAGATCAAGGGTCTTTCCATGCAATTGTTGACCGATGCTTTGGATCAAGCCAAGCAAGGACGTTTGCACATCTTAGGCGAAATGATGAAAACCATTTCTGAACCACGCGAAGATTTCAAAGCTCACGCTCCACGTATCGTTAGCTTCGAAATTCCAACCGAAGAAATCGGAAAAGTAATTGGACCTGGAGGAAAAGTAATTCAAGAAATTCAGAAAACAACTGGCGCAACAATCTCTATCGAAGAGCGCGACAACAAAGGCTTTGTAGAAATTGCGTCTGCGGACAAGGCAAGCCTTGATGCTGCTGTGAATCGTGTGAAGTCAATTGTTTGGCCTCCGCAAGTTGAAATTGGAGCTGTTTATGAAGGTCCAGTTAAAACCATTCAACCGTTCGGTGCATTCGTTGAAATTATTCCTGGTCAAGACGGCCTTATTCACATCAGTGAATTGGAGTGGAGAAGAATAGACGATGTTAACGAGGTGTTGAAAGTTGGTGATTTGGTTAAGTTTAAAGTGTTAGGAAAAGATCCTAAGACCGGTAAATTAAAGCTTTCTAGAAAAGCTTTGCTTCCAAAGCCAGAAGAACAAAACTAAATTCCTGTTTTTTGCGTATTACAGAAACAGTGAATTAAACGAACGTTAAGCAAACATGAGACAGTTAAAAATTACAAAACAGGTAACCAACCGCGAGACCGCTTCCCTTGACAAGTATTTGCAAGAGATTGGTCGTGTGGATTTGATTACTGCCGAAGAAGAAGTTGAGTTGGCTCGTCGCATTAAACAAGGTGATCAACTTGCTTTGGAGAAATTGACTAAAGCAAATTTGCGTTTCGTTGTATCTGTGTCGAAACAATATCAAAACCAAGGTTTATCTCTTCCCGATTTAATTAACGAAGGAAACCTTGGCTTGATTAAAGCGGCTCAGCGTTTCGATGAAACTCGTGGATTTAAATTCATTTCTTACGCTGTATGGTGGATTCGTCAATCTATTCTTCAAGCGTTAGCTGAGCAATCTCGTATTGTTCGTCTTCCTTTGAACAAGATTGGTTCGATTAACAAAATCAACAAGGCTTTCGCTAAGTTGGAACAAGAATTCGAGCGTCCTCCTACTCCAGCTGAATTGGCTGAAGTGTTAGAAATGACTTTGGATGAAGTGAAGCAATCGTTGCGCAACAGCGGACGTCACGTATCTATGGATGCTCCTTTGAAAGACGGAGATGACAGCAGCTCTACGATGTACGATGTATTGCAAACGAACGACACTCCTTCTCCGGATACAGATCTATTGCATGAAAGTTTGCGTCGCGAGATTGAACGCTCACTTCGTACGCTTACAGCGCGTGAGGGCGATGTTGTTCGATTGTATTTCGGTTTGAATGGTGAGCATCCACTTACGTTGGAAGAAATCGGAGAGCGCTTCGATCTAACACGTGAACGTGTTCGTCAGATTAAAGAGAAAGCCATTCGACGCTTAAAGCACACAAGCAGAAGTAAGATCTTAAAATCTTACTTAGGATAATATCTGAAAGGCTCCGAAAGGAGCCTTTCTTTTTTAACTTCGTTTTATGAAACAGAAATTCAAACATTGGCTCAAACGTGTTGGCTGGATTGGCTTTTTGTTTTTTCTTATTAAAGGGTTGTTTTGGCTAGCGCTGCTCGCTTGGGCAGCTATATAGCGAATTGCTTCGCGAGGGCAACTGGCGTTGCGAGGGTCCTTTGGACGAGGGTCTTTGACGAGGGCAACAATGTTCCGAAAATTCAGATGGTTTGAATTGTATATTCGTTAAACCATTTAAGTGAAATATATTCAAACGAACATGAAATACACTTTACTTCTTCTTTTGATTGTCGCGAATGTTTTTGCTAAAGGACAAATCTATTTTCCACCTAACACGGGTAACACTTGGGCAACTATTACTCCAGCGGAATTGGGATGGTGTGAAGATCAGATACCTGAGTTGTTAACCTTTCTGGAAAGTAACAACACGAAAGTATTTATTGTGCTGAAGAATGGCAAGATTGTCATTGAGAATTACTTCGGGACATTCACGCAGGATAGCCTGTGGTATTGGGCTTCTGCAGGGAAGACGCTTACCTCCTATTTGGTTGGAATAGCGCAACAAAACGGACAGCTTTCGATCAATGATTTAAGTTCAAGTTATTTGGGAAGTGGTTGGACCAGTTGCACTGCCGCTCAAGAAAATAACATTACGGTTCGAAACCAATTAACCATGACATCGGGGTTAGACGATGGTGTTGCAGATCCGTATTGCACCGATCCGAATTGTTTGGTTTATTCTGCAGATGCGGGAACGCGCTGGGCGTATCACAATGGTCCGTATACGTTGCTCGATGGTGTGTTGGAAGGAGCGACTGGACAAACGTTGAATGGACTTGTCTTTTCGGCCTTGAAGCAACCGACGGGAATGGACGGGTTCTTTTTCCAGAGTGGTTACAACAATGTGTATTTGAGCACTGCACGAAGCATGGCACGTTTTGGAATCTTAATGCAGAACGGGGGAAATTGGAATGGCAATCAGTTGATGACCGACGCGAATTATTATCAGGAAATGATTACGCCCTCTCAGAACCTGAACAACTCTTACGGATACTTGTGGTGGTTGAATGGACAAAGCTCATATATGATTCCTCAAGCACAAATAGTAATACCGGGGATGATGTTTCCAAATGCACCTTCAGATGTATACGCCGCAATAGGCAGAGATGGGCAGTTCTTGAATGTGAGTCCGAGTGAGGGATTGGTGTTCATTCGCATGGGCAATGCACCCGACAATTCCTTGGTTCCGTTTTTATTGAACGATCAGATTTGGGAGAAGTTGAATTACGTGATGTGCACTCCAGTTGCTGAAGAATCAGATGAAAATTTCTGGTTGAATCAGACTGCTACTTCGGTTCGGATTAACTGGCCTGGGAAGGCTTTTGTGTGTGAAGTTTATGATTCGAAAGGAAATAAAATTATGAGTCTTGAAGCCCGAACTTCTGAGGAAATCAGCACCAATCACCTCGCCTCTGGATTGTATGTCATTCGCTGTTCAAGTGGCGATTCGGCAGAGGTAAAGAAGGTTATTGTGCGGTAAGAGAAGTTAAGAGAGCGGGGAATGTCTGAAGGACGAGGGCAACTGGCGTTGCGAGGGTCTTCGACGAAAAAGAAATGAATCCACCTCATCTTTGCAAAGAATAATTTGAATTTATATAAAACATGCTTAGAATCTACCTCCCCGTTGCGTTTGCAACATTATTCATTCTATGGATTCTATTCCGATTGATCGTGACGCGTGATTTGAAGAAGCACCTGAATACCGTTTATCTCGGATTGTTTTTCGGGGTGGTGTGGGCGGTGATTTACTTTTTTGTCCTAACTCCTGCCCCTGTTGAAGCTGCGGAGAGGGTTGATCGGACAAGAGAATTGAAAAAGCAGATTGAACAAATCTTGGCCGATAAAAAAGCGGTAGTGGGAATTTCTATTTCAGAAGAAAATGGGAACGATACCCTTTCAATCAATGGTGATATGCGCTGCCCTACTCAGAGCGCTTATAAAATGCACATTGGCCTGGCCATGCTTGACAAAATTGATCGCGGCGAATTCAGTCTCGATCAGAAAATAAAAATATCAAAAGAAGTCTTGCCTGTTGATGCATATTGGAATCCGCTTGGAACAGATTTTCCAGATGGAGGAGATCTCACTGTTGCGCAACTGATTCAGTATTGTATTTCGCACAGTGATAATGCCGCTTGCGATACTTTAATTGGAATGGTTGGTTCTCCGAAATTAGTGGAGGACTACTTCAAAAAAAATCAAATTCAAGATCTTCAATTTGCATTCAATGAACGCACCATGCAGTCGAAATGGGAAAACATGTTTCAGAATTGGATAACTCCGAATGCCGCTGTTCAGACGTTGCGATTGTTCTATGAAAATAAAAACGGTTTGCTCTCTCCTTCGAGCTACAACTTCTTCTGGCAAACCATGAAAGAAACCTCCACTGGCGTGAAGCGTCTGAAAGGACTCTTGCCCGAAGGAACAGTTGTGGCTCACAAAACGGGTTCATCAGGAACGAACGACGCAGGATTAACAGCCGCCACAAACGATTGGGGAATTGTATTCCTTCCGAATGGACATTATTTCATCATAAGCGTTTTGGTTACCAACTCTTACGAAA
>JBILTF010000081.1:0-10521 GCA_044371675.1 Flavobacteriales bacterium | reverse complement strand
ACTTTTCCGTTTGCAGGATTACCGGAATTCAAAACTGCAAACGTTGAATCTTCTTTTGAAGTCTTGTTCGTTTTTAAAGAAGCCGCAATTGTTTGAAGGCTCTCAAGCGTGGCAGCACTATCTGTTGCGCTAGTAAGTAAAGGAATACGAACATATGCAACAGTGCGACTTCTTTCTTGTTTGAAATCACGATCATTTTTATGTACGTTGTAATATGTTTCAATATCCTCATTCGAGAATGAAATTTCACTCTCCATGATTTGAGCGTATGGCTTAACAACGTAGATGATAGAAGCTTTGTCGTTCGATTGATGGAACAAGCTCTTAGCGTCTAAAGAGTTTACATATGATCCAGCACTAACCAATGCGTCGTACTTTTCTTTCAAACGCTTTTCAACTACCATTCTTTTGTAGCCAGTGAAAAGATTTGGCTTCTCCGTTTCCATTTTCTTGAAACTTTCACGCATCTGCTCTTTGAAGGGCAAAGAATCTTGGCCCTGGTAAAAGGTGCTCTTAACGTACGAACTCAAGTATTTACCGAAAAGAATTTCGTCTAACTCTTCGTCAGTAACCATTAAACCAAGACTTTGGTATTCTGGTTGAAGTAGGGTTGATTCAATTAAATTGTTCCATACATCGTTTTCTAAACCGTGGCTTTGAGTGTTGTTGTTTTCATAGCTAAACAATTCAGATTGCTCTTGAAGCATAGTTCTCCATTGGTCTTGCTTAACGCTTTCGCCGTTAATAACGCCAACTTTATCTGAAGCGCCGCCGAACATTGCCATTACAGCGTCATACGGGATTAGAAAGCCGACAATACCAATGCCGACTAGGGCTAGTACTAGCCATCCTTGTTTACGAAGGGTTGAAATCATTGCCATAGTTATGGACTGTAAAATTTAGGATTGCGAATATCGGAAATTTGCTCGGAAATTCCTTGTTTTTTTTTAACGAACTAGCTATTTGTTAATTCTTCAATGTTTTGAAGTTGGACAAGCTTAATTTGTCGCTCATTTACTGCAAGAATGGTGAACCGATAACGATCCATGACGAATTCCTGGTTCACTTCCGGAAAATCTTGGTGGAAGTTTAAAATGAGTCCACCAAGCGTATCGTACTGCTCTTCATTTTCAGGGAGTTCCAACTTGTATTTTTCATTGATGTAGTGAACATCAAGTCTTCCAGAGAATTCATACCAGCCTTTTTTAACCTCACGCTCTACATTATCAATGGTGTCGTGCTCGTCTTCAATCTCTCCGAAAATCTCTTCAATAATATCTTCGAATGTGATTAATCCGCTGGTCCCTCCAAATTCATCAACAACGGCGGCCACACTTTTTTTCTGACTGCGGAAGATTTTTAAAATCTCATTCGCGGCCATTGGTTCAGGGACAATGGCAATTGGACGAAGAATTTCTTTGATTTCCTTCGGGTTCTTGAAGAAGTCACTGAAGTGAACATAGCCAATAAGCTGATCGATGTTTTCGCGGTAAACGATAATCTTCGATAATTTGGTTTCAATGAAAAGGTCCTTTGCTTTCGCAATGCTTTCATCAATATCAATAGCAACAATTTCATTGCGTGGAAGCATGCAGTCACGCGCTTTCAACAAAGAAAAATCTAACGCGTTCTGAAAGAATTGAATTTCCAAATCCAATTCCTTTTGTTGTGAATTACCACCAGTGAAACCTTCCAGATAATGATTCAAATCTGTTCTTCCGAAAACGATGTCTTGCTCTTTCGGAGAGTTCCGAAAAAGCACAGAGATAATCCATTCGCTTACTTTCGTAACGCTATAGGCAAACACAAACAAGACAGCATACCAAATAGCAATAAGTGGAGAAAGTCGCAGTAACCATTTGTTCGGCTGTGAAGAAAGGAGTGCTTTAGGAATGAACTCACCGAATATCAAAACCACCAGTGTAGAAATAATTGTTTGAAGAATCAACAAACCGTAGGCGCCTATTGCTTCTTGAAGAAAAGGAAAATTGGATTCAATAATGGAGGTAAGAATATCACCGAAGACAATTCCATAAATAACCAAGGAGATGTTATTTCCAACTAAAAGCATCGCAAGGAAAATTTTCGGCTTTCCAACCAACGAAGAGAGAATAGAAGCCCCGAATATGCCTTGCTTTTTGTCTAACTCAATTTTTAATTTGTTAGAAGTGAGAAAGGCAATTTCAACTCCAGAATAAAAGGCACAGCCGAGCAGTGTTCCGAGAATAATGAATATTTGAGAAACTTCTATGTTACCCATTGTTGTTGTTCATTCTACGATACATTCCAAAACGAAAAAGGAACCACATTAAGGCTATCCCCGGTATAAATAAATTATTTGCGCCTTTGTCCCAACCCACCATAGATATCATATACACCGCATAGCCGAGCGAAGCTACAACCACAATCGCCCAAGCTATAAGCACGATTTTATTTAGATTATTCATTGTTTTCTGTATTGAAATTACCTGAAGTCTGATTGATTTCGTAATTGGAAAAAGATCCGTTGCTTCGGAGCCCCGTACCCTCAAGCACACTGTTTTCGGAACTTATTTTTACAAAATCGGGTGTGTAAACTAAATCAGAGTCGAGATAAAAAACCAGTGAATTGGTTTCAAGCTTTTCCTTCTTCCAATTGGCTAAAACCAAATTGCCCTTCGTCCACAAGATGTTACTTTTCTGAGAGAAAATAGCTTCGTTTCCGTCCATGTTTCCAGTGTATTGTCCAAGTGAATCGAAGAACTCAATGTGAAATGTTTTCGGGGCAATTAAATACGAACTGTCGCTCACGTATTGATCTAATTGCACCGCATATATTTTGGTGCGCACGACACCGTCAATGGAGTAACTAAATGTAGAATTGAATGTGCTTTGAGCAGGAACAAGCTTAGGGTCAGTAATAGCTTTGATGTCGGAAATTTCATTCTGACATCCATCCAAAATGAATACGACTGCAAACGCAGCTGCTATTTTCAGTCTGGGGTTAATCATACTTTCTCTGCACGAACCATCGCTCGAACGGATGAAGTTTAAATCCAATCAAGAAAGACGCGTAGTTCTCCTTCGTTGAGGTTTCATTGGCATTGCCATAGGTTCCAAACTCAGCGGAAAGACAAAGGCTACTGGTCGTTTTAGAAGAGCGCATCGGCATTTGCAATCCACATGTAAAGGCCTCTTGAACAATATTATTCCCATTCAGACCAACGGATGTCTCAGCACTCTTCATTCCCACGCGGTAGGTGCATGCTCCGAAATAATTATTTTCTCCGCCATTGGCGTTTGGAATGTATTCCAATCCAAGCCCAACGCTTTTAGAGTTGTGAAAACTTTGATTGGAAACTTGAATCAACGAATTGAAATTCTCAACAGATTTCCAATCTTGTTGGCGGTAAGATGCGCTAAAGGAAAGTGTGCCAGCTTTTTTAAATTCGTGCGTAATAGCTGCACCGAATTGAATGCGTTGAGGAATGACAAATGAGAGATTCGTATAGGTCGTGTCCAAAACGGTAAGTACGGCCAATTCAACACCAGAAACAGAGCGCGTTGACTGACGAATGTCTTGCACCTTCGGGTTTACGTTGTTTTCCAATTCATAGGTTCCTGCTAAATGAAACCAAGTTGACCGACTAACTTTTCCGGCTGTTTTTCTTTGGTGAAGAGGAAATGAGTAATGTGCGCCAAAGGTGAAATTCGCATCTGAAAAAGACTTGCGATTGGTAATCTTGCTGTTGTAAATTGAAGTATTGTCGAAAACAATGCGATCCACTTGAAGAATGGAGCCAAAACGGAAATTCAAATTACTTCCTAATGATAGAGAATGAATACGTGAGTGTGTGCTATCTGAAAACAGGATGAAGGTTCGTGCAAACCCCATTTGAATTTTATTTATACCGCCCTCACCTGTATAGCTGTAATTAGCGTTTAGGCTATCGTTAACAGCCGAAGTGTTCGAGAACTGATAGCCAACAATACTTTCAGGAGTAATGCCCATAGCGAAACCCCATTTGCTTCCTGTGCGCTTAAATCCAAATGCAATTTCTCCAACTTGTCCGCCGAGGTAATTGGTTTCGGCGTTAGACGAAAGCAGTTGTGAACTCTTAGCGAAAACACTTCCTTGAAAAGTCGTTTCAGTAAACAAGGCAAACGAGGCCGGATTCGATAAATTCACTCCTGACAAATCAGGCAAAGCAATAGATGCGTTACCCATGGAGGAGTATCGCGCATTAAATCCAATGTCGGTCAATCCAATTCCAAAACGTGAGTAAGGTGAATTAACTGGAATTTGAGCTTGCACGCACATGCACATGGCCGAAATCAAAACAAGAAAAACGTATTTAAGATTCATTCGCACACAAGATGGCATATAGTCCAATTAAAGTTAAATTCAATTCTACAAAGATGCGGTAATTAAGCTGTTTAGCAAAATGCATCGAATCTGCACCCGTAAATATCACTTGGAGTTGAGGGTGCTGCTCCAGCGCTTGTTCAATATATCCCTTCAATTCCGCTTCAATTCCAAAATTAACGCTGCTGAGCATGGCTCCTTCAGTTGAGTTTTGAAAAATTTCGGAAGATTCTACAAATTCTAAGAGCGGCAACTGCCCGGTGAATTCATGCATGGCGCGCAAGCGCGATTGAGCACCTAACGAAATAACGCCTGAAATTAACTCGTTCGATTTACCAATGGAGTAGGTAATGCAAGTTCCGAAATCAACGATAAGTGATACGGTGCTTTCAAAAATTCTCGAGGCACCTGCAACATTCGCAAGTCGGTCCTTTCCTGCTGCACCTGAGGTGTAACGGCAGATCGGAAAATTCGCTTCTGGAACAATTCGGCAAAAAGAAAATCGATTTAAAAATTGAGTTTGTTCAGGTGCACTTCTTACGGAAGAATAGAAAAATGGAAGGTTGTGTTTTGAATGCAACTGATTCAATTCAATGCTAAGATTTTCATCAAGAATTCTTCCCGATTCGACCAAACAATTGTTAACGAATAACCCCCATTTTAAAGAGGTGTTCCCTTGATCCAATACAATGCAATTCATAGGGAAGGCTAGTTTTTAAGCACGGTAATGGTTCCTCTTCGCTCGTATAAAACGCCCACTCCGTTTTTCACAGTGATGTAATAGACATAAGCGTTTTCATGAACATAGTCACCACCATTCATTTTGCCATCCCACTTTTCAGAAAGTTGGTTTGTTTCAAATACATAGTCGCCCCAACGACTGAAAATATTCATCGTGTATTGTGCGGTATCTGCGAAAGAAATGACCGGGTAAAACAAATCATTTTCGCCATGGATCATCATCGCGTTTGGAATCCAAATGATTGGTTCTTGGTCCAAGCATTTTTTGTTGCTGTAAGAGAAGAATGTCTCATTCGGGAAATAACTAATGGGTTCTGAATGGCCTTGAATGCGGTAACAAAATTGTCCCTTTGAAGAAAGGAAAGGCTCTAAGTCTTCGCTGAAAGACAAATAGCTTGCTGAGCCTGTTGAAGCTTGTGTTTCCGCCGCGCCGTCTACCGAACGAAGAACCTCATATTCTTGAACACCATTCTCCCAATCTTCATATTTAGACCAGTTCAAACTATTCAATAATAATTCAGAGTTGTTTTCTCCGCGTAGACGAATGTTTCGTCCGACGTTGGTCGTGTCTAAATAATAACCGCAGGGATTTTGAACGATTACACGGTAATCATAAATCACATCATCAGAGTTCACTTGAGAATCTGTAAACACAATATTTGTAGCAGATTGAGTGATGTCCATGTGATATTCCCAATTGTAGGGAGCGTATAAATTCTTTCGTTGAAGAATGTACTTATGCGGAACCAATGTCGACTCACTTCGCACGGTGATGTCAATGTCTTTCGAACTATTCACACTTACCGATGTAATGTAGTTTAAGTTGGGCGGATTGGGATAAGTGATGTTAATGCTTTGAATGTTGGAAGTAGAAGTTGCACCCGAATTTGAATAAGCAACCACGCCGTAATAATGAATGCCAGATGAGATGCTCGTAAATTCGTGTATGCCTGTCAAGTTATTGCCACTAACGGTATCCACGGGAGTGAAATTTATTCCGTCGACGCTGTGCACAACGACGTAATAGTCCACGCTTGAACTCCAACCCGAATAAGCGCTCCAAGAAAAATCGATACTGGTGTCGCACAAGGTGTATGCTGTTGGACTTAAAAAAATAGTGCAATTGCAGACGCTTCCTGTGGGACTTGTATTTGGACTCGGTGGTGTTCCTGAATAACACGTGTCAATTGCTGAAAGCAAATAACATTCAGGTCCGCTGCTCGGCGTTGAAAGCAAATCGCTGAATTGTGTATTGTTAATGCCGAACACCGTATCGATGAGATTAACTGTTGTTCCGTTGCATGAATAAACAATGTAACCATCCGTATCTCCAGAAGTATTCACGTCCCAGTTCAATTCAGCTTGTCCTGTGCTAGGATTCACTGTTACGCCTGTGATTGTTGGTATTGCAGGAGCAGTTTGGTCTGAAAAAAATCCACCGGCAGTGTTGCTTGCGAAATCACAATTCGGCAACCCACTGTATCTAATCTGAAAATTCAGTTGCTCACCGCAGACTGTAACTTCATAATTAAATGATGAAGCGGTACTGGGTAGGGTGACTAATTTATTCCAAACACCGGAAGGATATTCTAACCAAACTTCCGCGTTAACGGCAGCTAACCAGGATGCATTACTTGAGGCTGAATTCCATTGCAAATTCACGAAGCCAGGTGGAGAAACCGAGGCGGTTGCTGTTAAAAATGTGCTGCAAAAAGTCTCTGAATTTGTGAAGTTGGGAGTACCTCCTACGATATCTTCAGTGGAGATGTAAACACAAACCGATGCTGCTGCTGCGTCAACGTTTGAATAGACATAGGTTCCAGATAAATTCGTTGATTGAGCTATTTCTGAAATACCGCCGGTTGCATCTGTTGCGAAGATGTGGTTCGTTGAAAAAGTAATTGGATTGGTTGCTGTATTCCAAGAAATGGACACGCTTGATCCCTGCACTTCAAGGCAAGTTATAGTTGCAAGAGATTGTCCATTACTCGAAATAGTAAAGAATAATCCGAAGACCAAAAAGCACGATAGAATATACCTGTTCATTTCTTTGAAGAGCGCAAAAATAGGCCTTGGGTTGCATACAATCGCCAAAATCAAACGTAATTAAAAGGAAATATTGCCTATTAATTTTTGTGCCTCATGAAATTCGGAAATTGTTTGCTCAACAACGTCCTTCGCAGATACAATTTCTTTGATCCGAGCACTTACTTGTCCAATCTCCAATTCTCCTTCCTCAAGATTGCCCAATGACATTCCCTTTTTTGCTCGCCCGCGTCCAAGTAATTCTTTCAATTCGTCCAGGCTAGCGCCTGTTTCGTATGCATGAATAACCGATTTGTAAAATGGGCTGTTCAGCAAACGCACGGGTGTTATCTCGTGAAGAGTGAGCTTGGTATCACCTTCCTTGGCTTGCAAAATGGCATTTTTAAAATTATCGTGTCCCGCAGATTCATGTGTCATAACGAATCTAGATCCCATCTGAACACCTTGAGCTCCGAGCGACATGGCAGCGAGCATACTTTTTCCACAAGAAATTCCACCAGCTGCTATCACAGGAATAGATACGGCTTCCACAACACTTGGAATCAAACAAAGTGTTGTTGTTTCTTCGCGCCCATTGTGTCCACCAGCTTCAAAACCTTCAGCCACAACCGCGTCAACGCCAGCTTCTTGAGATTTTAGTGCGAAGGCACTGCTGCTGACAACGTGCGCCACTTTTATTCCCGAAGATTTCAATCTTTCTGTGTGTTTTTTTGGACTTCCGGCCGAGGTGAAGACAATGGGAAGGCGGTACTTTTCAATGAGATTTAAATGCTCCTCAATGTTCGGATAAAGAAGTGGAAGGTTGACTCCAAAGGGTTTGTCGGTCAATTTCAAACAGTTTTTAATCTCCTCCTCTAGCTGATCTGGATACATAGAACCTGCTCCAAGAAGCCCTAAACCTCCCGCATTCGAAACAGCTGAAACCAAATTCGCTCCTGTGCACCAAATCATTCCTCCTTGAATTATCGGGTACCTAATTCCAAAAAGCTGACTGATTGAATTCATGTTGAAATTTTCTCCAAAAATGCGAAAAACTATTGACTGTTCGGTAATTGTTGATTATCTTAGCACACGACTTTATCCAAAATGAAAAAAATAATATTCTTTCTTAGCTTGGTTTTGGCACTTCTGTCAAACGTTTCGTCGGCGCAGTACCGTTGGGATTATGGTTTGAAAGTAGGTGCATCAAACTACCTCGGAGACATTGGTGGAAAATATCTTCCAAGAAGAGATTTCGTTGTAGATATGCATTTGGAATCTACCCGATTTGCTGCTGGATTGTATGGAAGATATAAGGTAAATAAGCGCCTTGCTTTTTCTGCGAACTTCGATTGGATTCGAATTACAGACAGAGATGCTTATACCACTTACGCTCCTCGTCGCGCTAGAAATGCGAATTTTCAAAATGATTTATTGGAACTAGGCGGAAGAGCAGAGCTTACCATTTGGTACGACAATGATATTGGAAACAAGGGGTATTACAATCCCGATTTTAAAGTCTTTTTATTTGGAGGTTTAGCTGGATATAGAACTAACCCGAAAGGACAGATTTATAGCAACGGAGATTTGCAATACGGTGGAGAATGGTTCTCCTTGCGCGATTGGAAGACCGAAGGTCAGAAGGAAGCTTATTCGAAATACGGATTGGCAATTCCAGCAGGTATTGGGGCATACTTCACTTACAACAAGAAATGGAGAGTGCAATGGGATTTAAGTTGGAGAACTGTGTTTACTGATTATCTAGACGATATTTCAACGGTTTACACCACGCCTAATTCTGACGACAGTAGAGCGTATGAGTTTGTAAATAATCAAACCTATCAAGCTTTGTTAGACGGTTTGGTTGCTGAAAACCCGCAGTATACAGCAAGTGATTTGTCAATTGAGAACTTTCAAATTTCACCGAATCCGACTGCTTATCAATCACCTCGCGGTGACGCTACGCACAACGACAGTTATCTAACAACCCAGCTTACTGTAACGCGCGTGGTTCGTGGAAGATCAAGCTTCTACAAATCGAAGTACAGTTACATGAAAGGAAAGCCTGGAGTTAGAAAATCAAGAGCGAAGTTCTAAGCTTAAAAATATTGTGTCAATTTAGAAAGTGGTTTACGCAGCAGCGTGAACCACTTTGGTTTTAAACCATTCATTTTCCAAGCCATTCGATCTTCGCGATTTGCACGAAGACGATTTTTCAAACTAAGATTACTCACGCCTCCGGCGCGCATGTGAATCATTACTTTCGGAAGGTGCTGTGCACTGCACGATTCCTTGAAAAGAAATCGAAGCATCAACTCGTAATCTGCCGCGCTTTTGAATTGAGTTTCGAAAGTTCCGAAGCTTTCATAGCAAGATTTCTTCACAAAAAAGGTAGGGTGTGGGGGCATCCATCCTTTCAAAAAGTTCTCTTTGATATATGAGCCACTTCGCCATTTCCGAACAATTTTAGCCGTGTCAATCGGATCTACATAATTCAAATCACCATAAAGACAATCTGTGTTGTTTTTTTGAAAGGCAAGAACCACCTGTTCAATCACATCATCTGCACAGTAAAAGTCATCGCTATTCAAAACGCCAATAATATCTCCAGTTGCAAGGGCCAACCCTTTGTTCATGGCGTCATAAATCCCATTATCTTTTTCATATAAGAATTTCGTCACTACCCCTTGTGAAGCTACATTAAATAGGTTCTTCGAAAGGTCCTCCGGAAGGTCTTGCGAAGCGCCTTCGGAACGACCTTGCATAGCACCTAAAAATTGCTTCACAATTTCTACCGTTCCATCAGTGGAATTTCCATCAACAACAATGTATTCGATGTTCTTATAAGATTGTTTTCGAACGGAAGAAATCGTATCACCGATGGTTTTCGCACTGTTGTAACTAACAGTTATGATACTCACTTTCATGGAATCAGAAATTTCTTCCGATTAAAAAATGCAAGACTTGATTGTAGTTCCCTTTTTCGTAATAAGAATTCGGATTGGCGAAATTTGGTGAAGGTCTTGTTGGAAGTATACTAGACGAGAATTTTGCTTCCACAAAGAGATGGTCCCCCAATTGAACGATTGCTCCTAAACCCAGACCCACATCGAAGTTTCGAAATGCGGGTGAAACGGGATAAGTCAACTGATTGGCAAGAATTTCCTGTTTTATTATTTGTCCGTAATAGAGTCCTGATAAAAATGTGAATGGACCATTCTGGTAGGACCACTGCACGGGAACTTCGATATAATTTAGTCGAAAAGAAAATGTGTTGAAGTTCAGTGTGTCGCGTTTGGTTCGTGATCCTTTTTGAGAATAATACAGACCAATTCGAAGTCCGTTTTTTTTGTTGAATGGAGCGTTGACATAGGCTCCTCCAGTTACTCCAAATTTATCCCATCCGCCAA
>JBILTF010000105.1:0-5612 GCA_044371675.1 Flavobacteriales bacterium | reverse complement strand
CTTTGCCACAGATAAGAAACTCCTCCAGAAGCCGCGAGTGGTTGTGAATCTCCGATGCAAATGGTATGATCAGGACCCGCTTCTGCAATTGGAGTTATTACGTTCACGTATACACCAACCGTATCGCTTCCACATGCATTGAAATCTGAAACATAATAGTTCTCGGAATTCGCAGGCGTTGCATCGGCAGTGCTTCCGTTTAGGTTTGACAATGTTGCATTGTTCAACCAAAATAAATTATTCGAACCGGTGGCGCTCAGAGTAACAGACTCACCCAAACAAATTGGATTCACGTTTGCAATTGTTGGGGGAATAAAATCAATAATTTGAAGATTCACCGTTGCGGTATCTGAAACGTAGCAATCATTTATATCGGAAGCAATCATGGAAATTGTAACATTTCCAACTGCATCAAATACGTGACTGGGTTCAAAGGCTGTGCTTGTAAAACCATCTCCAAAATTCCAAATAAAATCAGAAGCATTCAACGTTCCATTCGTGAATTGGGCAGGAGTTCCTACACAGATTTCAGATGGTCCTTGAACATTCGCTATGGCCTCTAACTGTCCCAAATCGAAACGGAAAACTGCTAGGTTACATCCGAAACTATTGTTGGTGGAAGACCAAGCACCTGGTGTGGTTGGGAAATCATCGTTGCTCTGACAACCCGCACAAACCGCCTGATAAACAGAGCCACTCTTATCGAATCGCGATGTTCCTCCATCGACGTGCTCAGCGCTTAAGCTTCCACCTAGAAAAGAACCGTAAACCAATTGCGTTGCACTCGCATTCAAAACAGCCAAATAAAAATCGCTTCCGTCAGTCGTCGATTGAAATGCATCTGCTGTAATTGGAAGGTTATTCGTGGTGCTGTAATAGGCCAAACATGTTAGTGCAGGACAGGTTAACGAATTTGTATTTCCACCCCACCCACTGAAATAAATTTGATTGCAATCACTAACTAGAAATGCAGTCGGTGAAATATCTATTTCCCCGCTGCCGGTTCCAATGGTGGTATTCCAATTAAGTGTGGTTAAAGATGGATTGTATTGACGAATGAATTGCCCACTGTTCGCTTGACCGTATAATCCCGGAGTTATGGCCATGGTTCCTTCAGTCTGTCCTAGACAATAAATATTATCATTTAAATCGGTTTGAAGGAAATATGCCTGATCGTATTCTCCAGTTCCAATAAATGTTCCTGCTACTGGAGTAAATGTATTTGCATCGATTCGAAGAATAAATCCATCTGTAGCACCATTCCAATTCGGATCTTGCCCATTCGAACAGAATGGAAAATTCTGACTTTGGGTTCCTCCTGCTAAAATCAGATCTCCATCGTTTGCAAATTCCAATGCGTAAATAGCGTCTGCTCCTGACCCACCGAAATACGATGACCAAAGGAGCATGCTCAAACTCGGATTCAACTTCGCAACATAACCATCGCTATCGCCTCCGCCGTAAGCGGGCTGTGTAGAGCCTCCCGCAATGTCTGAATTTCCGCGAACGCATGAGCCAATAAATATATTGTTGTTGCCGTCAATGTTCACTTCTCCGCGAAAAGCATCGCCATAATTGTAGAATAATTCGTTGGCATAATTCAACCCATCATTAGACGCGTCGCCCAAAAAAGTTGACCCCGCCAAAGTCCCGCTAGCATTGAATTTAGATATGAAAAAATCACATCCATCTGGATGTCCACTTGTAAAAAACGAAGACATCATTAACGGAGCTCCACCGTTGAATAAGGGTTGGAAAGAGCCCAAGGTCGTGGGAAAATCACTACTTCCAGTTACCCCGAAAACAATTATACGATCGAGGTTATCTACCACAACGGAATGCGGTGTTTCTTGATGAAGTCCGCCTAAGTATGTACTATACAAAAGTCCAGATCCCGTAGCATCGAACTTCGATATCGCTACATCGAAATAATTGCCCGCATTGGGATTAAACGTCGAACTGTACGCATTCGCTGTAACTGGATAATTATTGGCGAAAACACTTGCTCCTGACACTAAGTTTCCACTTAAATCATCGCATGCGGTGAATCCAAAATTATTCGCTGAAGAGCCTATGAATGATGAGAAAGCAATTTCAGGATCTATTATTATTTCGTAGTTTGAATCATAATTTCCAAGTTGAAATTGCAATCGATTTCCATTCAAAATATACTTGCATTTCACTTCAATGAAGTGTCCATTAATAGATTGAAAAGCAAACGGTTTCGACTCGTATATTCTCCCGAGCAGATGATGTGAAATTAAGTTTCCAGAAGTATCTAATTCAAGTTGAAGTGAATCGTGGTAATGCCAAGAAATGAGATTTGGATCTGCGTTTGGCTGAAGTTCAAATTGATATTTGATAGATTTCGACTTACCCAATAAGCGAAGGTTAATTCCATCGTAAACATTTTGAAAACTGATGTTTTGAAAACGTTTCACGTGTGAACTCCAGTTCGTAGAATCGGATCCTAGGTAGTAATTGAAATATCCAGGCAGTTTTTCTTGTTCCTCGGCTTGATTCAATTGTGCATTCTCTAATTGTTGCAGGAAAAACAAAGTCTTTACAGATTCAGGAAGCGCATTCGGCTTATGATCGGGATTAAAAACAGTTGAATCGAAAAGTTCGTAGGCGAAACCGTTTGTTTGAATCCAGAAAGATCCTCCGGGAATTTCAGCTTTATACTTAACATGCTGTGGCCATTGACCTTTGTTTTGAATGAAAGAAATTTGCGAATAGCCAATCGTAGGCAAAAAAGCCAGAAAAAAAAGTAGCACAGATATCTTTCGTCTTGGGCGCAACATGGTCTTCGAAGATAAGACTACTTCCGAAGACAATGCGTTGCTTTTCAACAAAAACTAGCTGAGCTTATCGGCTAAAATGCGCATTTCCATAGTTGGAGAAACCTTCTCGTAGAGTATTCTATAAACGGCATCCGCGATTGGAATATCTGCATTGAATTTCTTGTTAATCTCGTGAATTCCGCGTGTAGCATAGTAGCCCTCGGCCACCATGTTCATTTCAATGGTTGCCCACTTCACGCTGTAGCCCTTTCCAACCATAGTTCCGAAAGTTCTATTACGAGAATAGGGTGAATAAGCCGTTACCAACAAATCGCCTAAATAAGCCGAAGATTTGACGTCCCTATGCGCTTCGTGCACCGAATCTATAAATCGTTCAATTTCTCCAATAGCCGCAGTTACAAGCACAGCTTGAAAATTATCGCCATAACCCAAACCGTGACAAATACCGGAAGCAACAGCGTATACATTCTTCAGAATTGCTGAAAGCTCCGTACCAAAAACGTCTTCCGTGGTGGTTGTCTTAATGAATCGACATTTCAACTGCTCTGCCATGTAATCGGCCTTTTCTAAATCTGAGCAACCAATGGTTAGATATGATAATTTCTCCAATGCAACTTCTTCTGCGTGACAAGGTCCGCAGACAATACCAATGCTATCGTATGGAACATTCCAAGTCTTGTGAAAGTAACGCGCAGGAATTGCATCAAACTCGTTAATTACCCCTTTGATGGCAGAAAACAAAATTTTATTCTCTAAGCCCTTCACCTCTGCTTCTTGAAAGGCGGAATGAACGAATGCTGAGGGAATAGCTACAACCAAAATATCACACGCATCTACTATTTCTTGAAGGTTCGAAGAGACGTGAACTTTGTTCAAATCAAATTCAATGGCTTGAATGTAATTGGGATTGTGACCGAACTCTTGAATGTGCTTTACAGCCTCTTCATTGCGCATCCACCAATACACATGCTCCTGCGATTGACTCAATAATTTGGTTAATGCGGTAGCCCAGCTGCCGCCGCCTAAAACACCAATAGTCTTCTTTCCTGAATCTGTCATGAGTGCAAAGATAATCATTCTTTAAAACTCCAATTTCCTTCGTAATTTGCAAGCATTGAAGCCAATGAATTATGGAAAAACTGAAAGCGATACTGGTCGATGACGAATTCTTCGCTCGTGAGAATTTAAAAATGTTGTTGGAAGACTATGCGAACGAAAATCTCGAATTAATCGGTGAAGCCTCTTCAGTAAAAGAAGCGCTTGAGTTGTGTGAAAAAAATCAAGTTGATTTAGTTTTCTTAGACATCATGATGCCTGAGGCTGATGGATTTGCATTTTTAGAACAAGTAAATAACCGAAATTTCCAAGTTGTATTTACCACCGCGTTTCGCGAGTATGCCGTAAAGGCAATTAAAGAAAATGCACTAGACTATCTCGAGAAGCCGATTGATATTGAGGAATTAAAAAATGTTGTTGCAAAAGCTGTGAAAAGCAAATCGCAGCAAACGGGATCTTTAGACGAGAATAAAATTAACCGTGTTCTTCAGGAAATTGCGCTTCATAGCAATTTCGATAAAACAATTGTTCCTACAAGAGATGGATTTGTAATTCTCCGCAACAATGAATTAATTCGGTTGGAAGCGGATGAAAATTACACGACGCTGTTTTGTGTAAATGGAAAAAAATACGTGAGTAGCAAGAATATTAAATCTTTCGAAGAGAAACTAGATTCGCACATGTTCATGCGCGTGCACAAATCGCACATCGTGAATGTAGCCTTGCATTTAAAAGAATTCAATAGAACCGAAGGCAATGTGGTTGTGTTGTCGAACGGCGATCACGTGCCTGTTTCAAGAAGAAAATTGCAAGAGTTTTTAGATAAGATGCAAGAGTAATGAAGAGCATTTTCAAGTCCATATCGTTTTTACTTTTCTTTATCCCGCTAACACTTTTAGGTCAGCAATATTCCTTTATTCAATACAGTTTGAAAGAAGGGTTGGCTCAAACACAAGTGCGTTGTATTCAACAAGACAAGCAAGGTTATGTATGGTTGGGGACTCTAGGCGGTGCATCTAAATTCAACGGCAATCAGTTCGTGAATTACAGCAGAACAGACGGGCTCATTAACAATCAAATCAACTGCATTCATCAACTTCAAAACGAACAAATCGTTTTCGGTTCCATAGGTGGGATTTCAGTATTAGAGGGAAACACCTTCACGACTCATAAATATTCAGGAGAGTTCAACGATGCATCTACCACATCGTTGGTTGAATTCAATACAAATGAATTACTCATCGGAACTGAACGTGGCCTTGTATTTTTTTCCGGAAACAAATTTATTGAAGACAACATCACGCTGTTTTTTCAAGGAGAAAACATCAAGCGCATTCGAAAAAACAGCAACAACGAATTACTTGTTTCCACCAAAAAAGGAATTTGGAAATTGAAAAATAATCAGTGGGAACAACTCTATCTTCTCAATGACGAGGAAAATGTTTTATTCGATTTCATTGAAAATTCCAAGAATGAAATATGGGCAGTTACTTCACTCGGTGGGGCGCTCAATGTGACTACAGGCGAAGCACTCATAAACATTGGTGATTACGCCTTGGCCAATGTCTTCACGGGAATAGATTCCAACAACGGGAATATCTATTTCACGAGCAGAACCGGTGTTGTCATGTTCAATGAAACAAACGAAAGTCATTTGCTTTTTTCAAAATCGAATGGATTGGAAGTTGACGACATTCGGCAAGTGTTCATTGATCGCGAGGGTATTCAATGGTTTGCAAGTTATGGAGGTGG